>NZ_JAPRGK010000004.1:0-214076 GCF_035726465.1 Enterococcus sp. E4-150
TTGGAGCTGTCCTTATGGACCTTCATGACGAATGGCTCAGTTCTACAAGAAAATATATTAAGTTTGATCAATGAGAGACCGGTAAAACATTGTATAGTATTTTACACAGGATTATGGACTTGACTAATTTTTCGGTAAAGATGTATAATATTTTCTGAAAATTTAAAGAATTGGGGTATAGATTATGGAAAAACAGCAAGACAAGGGCTTCTTCGGGCAGCCGAAGGGATTGTCAACTTTGTTCTTCACTGAGATGTGGGAACGATTTAGTTATTACGGTATGCGTGCATTACTTATCTATTATATGTACGATACAGTTGCCAACGGGGGACTTGGATTACCACGAGCAACAGCATTAGCTATCATGTCGATCTACGGATCTTTGATCTACATGTCTAGTATCGTCGGCGGATGGGTATCTGACCGAGTGTTAGGAGCAAAACGCACTGTATTCTTCGGTGGAGTTTTCATTATGCTTGGCCACATCGTCTTGGCTTTACCATTTGGTGTAAGTACATTGTTTGTTTCGATGGCATTGATTATTATCGGAACCGCCTTTTTGAAACCAAATGTTTCTGGCATGGTCGGACATCTTTATTCAAAGACTGACTTGCGAAGAGATGCAGGATTTTCGATTTTTTACATGGGTGTCAACTTAGGGGCATTATTAGCACCACTAATCGTTGGTACAATCGGTCAAGAATATAACTATCATTTAGGGTTCTCTTTAGCTGCTATTGGGATGTTCTTTGGATTATTACAATACATCATCCAAGGACGCAAGACATTAGACGGAGTGGGTACAACACCGCCGAATCCTTTGACAACTGAAGAACGTAAAGGATTCATCCGTAACTTGATCATCGCACTTGTTGTTATCGCTGCAGTATTCGGCGGGGCACAACTAACTGGTCATCTGACAATTGACTTTTTTGTCAATACAATCAGTGTATTGGGGATTATCTTACCGTTGTATTACTTTATCAAAATGCTGACTTCAAAAGATGTAACTGCTGAAGAAAAACCAAGAGTATGGGCTTATATCCCATTATTCCTTGCAGCAATCATTTTCTGGTCATTACAAGAACAAGGTTCATCTATCTTAGCTTTATTTGCTAGTGAACGTACACAATCTACGCTATTTGGTGTAACGATCCAAGCAAGCTGGTATCAATCATTGAATCCAATTTTCATCTTTATTCTGACACCAGTATTCGTAACGATGTGGACGAAACTTGGTGAACGTCAACCATCTACAGTAGTGAAATTCTCTCTTGGACTTTTATTTGCAGGATTATCGTACTTGCTATTGATGTTGCCGGGTATGCTTTATGGAACAAGTGGAAAAGTAAGTCCATTGTGGTTGTTGGGAAGTTTCTTCATCGTGGTTATTGCTGAATTGTGTCTTTCACCAGTTGGTTTGTCTGTGACAACAAAATTAGCACCACGAGCATTTGAATCACAAACAATCGCTATTTGGTTCTTAGCTGATGCTTCTTCACAAGCAATCAATGCACAAATTGCACGCTTCTACACACCGGGAACAGAATCTGCCTACTTCGGTATTATCGGTGCAGTAGCAATCGTCGGTGGTATCTTGCTATTTACTGTGAAAGAACCAATCAAAAAACTAATGGGCTCTATTCATTAATCAATGAACATAAAAACAGGAATTGCTTATTTGCAGCAGTTCCTGTTTTTTGCGTATACTTAAAAAAGTAGAAATATCAGAACCTTAAAAGGATATAATTTGAAGAATATAGAACAAATGTTCAGTATTTTTTGATATAATAAAGGAGCACCGTATCATGTGTTGAAGGAGGAAAAGCATGTCTTTACAATTTATTCTTGGAAACGGGAAAAAAGATCACCGTCAAGTCTTGATCGACGAAGCATCCGCTTGGCTCGACCAGGATGCAAGTAACCAAGTATTTTTCCTTGTTCCCAACTACAGCAAATTCGAACAGGAACAAGAAATTTTAGCGGAGATGCGAAGAAGAAGCGGAAAAAAAGCTTTCAGCACAACAAACGTTCAAGTATTTAGTTTTTATCGTCTGGCTTGGTATTTGCTGCAACAGACAACTCTTCTTACAGGAAATGAATTATCAGAATCAGGATCTGCAATGATCTTGCGACAGATTTTAGAAAAAAATGAGGAAGAATTAACAATCTTTCGCGGAGAAATCAATAAAAGAGGGTTTATTCGTCAATTACAAGAACTCTACAGTGAATTGCGTACAGGAAATATTCAACCAGAAGACCTGATGCTTTTATTTGGTGATTCACCTAATGCAGAAGACCAGCAACTTAAAATGAAAGACTTGAAGCTGATTTTTTCAGCTTATGACAGCGAATTGACTCAACGTGCACTAACAAATGAAGATGCACTATCTATACTAGCAAATTATATGCAGACACAAGATTTCAACAACGTCAAATTTATTGTCAGTGGTTTTTCTCGAATCAATGGTCAAGAGTATCAATTACTGCAGGCAGTGATGGAAAAGGGGCAATTGGTTGTCGATTTATTGCTGGATCGTCCTTATACAGCGGATCTTCCAGAAGTACTTACGCTCTTTCATGAGACTGGAAAGCTTTATTTCCGTCTTTTTCAAAGTGCAAGAGAACGGAAAGTCCCTATATTAGTGGACCGATTTGCACCAGAGCAGACTCGTCCGACAGAGCTTCAACTGCTGCAAACAATGTGGGAAGAGACATCTAGCCAAAAGAAAGCGGCAGTACACAAATTAGGGGGACAAGAGCATCTCCATTTGTGGGAAGCTGAAAATCCAACTGAAGAAGTCCGACAATTAGCTGTTGAAATCAGACGACTAGTCAGTGAAGAAAACTACCGTTATCGTGATATCCAAGTGCTGACAAAAAATATGTCTTTATATGGAAATATCCTTCGGCCGATCTTTCAAGAAATGGCAATTCCTTTTTATATCGATGAAGAACAAATGATGGAAAATCATCCGCTGATCGAATGGATCAACAGTCTGTTCGCTCTTGACCGCTATTCTTATCGGCTAAGTGATATTATGCGTTTTTTCAAAACTGAATTATTTCTGTCGACGGAAGCAGAAACCGAACTTGATGAATGGAAACAAGAGCGAGATGAATTCAGGAAAAAACTGGACATCACTGAAAATGTAGCACTTGCTTACAATTATCAAGGAACTTATTGGACTCGTGAAAAAGACTGGCAGTTTGTGGCGTATGATTTTGAAGCAGAACAGATTGAAGACGTACAGTATTTGGAAGAACAGTCAAATACGATTAGACGATTATTTCAGAAAGCTGTACCAGTATTTTTGAAAAAAATAAAGAAAAGCAAAACAGGACAAGAGGCCGCAAATGGTTTTTATCAATTTTTGATCCAAAGTGGCGTACAGCAACAATTATTGTTTTGGCGTAATCAGGAAGTAGACAGAGGAAACTTAGAAGCGGCAAGAAACCATGAGCAGACATGGGGAGCGCTGATTGATCTGTTGGATGAATATGTAGTAATTTATGGTGAATCGGCTTTTGACTGGTCACTGTTCCAAGAAATCATTACGAGTGGTCTAGAAAATCTAAGTTATGGTAAAATCCCTACCGCAATCGACCAAGTGCGAATCAATCGTTTGGAATTAGTTCGACCAAATCAAGCTGCCGTCACTTTTGCATTAGGGTTGAATGATCAAGTGTTTCCAGACCGAAAAGAGACAAAAGGATTGTTGTCCAGTGAAGAACGAGAAGTATTAAATCAGGCCTTGCCAGATGGACAGTTTTTATTCGACCCATCAAAGGAAAGTATCTCTTTTGAGCCTTTCCAAGCCTATCTTGTTTTTCTTTCCGGAACAGATCGATTATATCTTAGTTATGCACAAAGCTATGACACAGATGGCTCGCTGAAGATGTCTCCTTATTTGCGTAGAATCACAGAATATTTATCTGTTCCCGTCGAGAGAAAAGAGCATTTGACGATCGAAAGCGACCCTAATTGTTATGTAGGGACTTACAGAAGCGGAATCAATACAGTCAATAGGATTTATCGATTAGCTTTAGATGAAAAAAAACCTGTACCAAAGCACTGGCAAAAGCTCAAAGAATTAGTACTGAATTCGTCATGGCGAAATTTTGCTTTACAGATTTTTGAAAGTCAGGAACATTTAAATGTTCCTGTTTCGATGCCAGAAAAAATGGCGGAAGAGCTTTATGGAAAAGAAATTTATACTTCAATTTCACGTATGGAGAATTTTTATAATTGTGAATACAAATACTTCATGCAATTTGGTTTGAAATTGAAAGAACGAACTGTTTATGGTCTAACTCCAGCAGCAACTGGTGATTTTTATCATGAATCATTGGATCGTTTCTTCAAGCTACTGTTTTCAAACCAATTATCCTTAGTGAATATGTCCGATACGCAGCGTAGAGACTTTACTGAAAAAGTGCTGCAGGAAGTATTCGGAGAACTTCGGTTTGAGATATTGGATAGTTCTGCAAGAATGAACTATATCCGCTACCAGTTAGGACAGACGATTCAAAAAGTGGCATGGGCTTTGCAAAAACAGAGCAAAAATACAGGCATGCATCCTCTTCAGACAGAGATTCTATTTGGTCAGATTGCTGGAGCAAAAGGTATCACAGGTCTGGAATTACCGTTGAGTAATGGTGGAAAACTCCATGTTCGAGGGAAAATCGATCGAATCGATGTAGCTTCTGAACAAGACGATACTTGGCTAAGCGTCGTTGATTACAAATCTAGCGGACGTTCATTCGATGTCACAGAAGCTTATTATGGCATGGCTATGCAATTATTGACGTATCTGGACGTAGCATTGATGGATGCGGTACGTTTGACTGGAAAGGCGGCTGTTAAACCAGCAGGATCATATTATTTACATGTTCATAATCCTGTATTGACGGAGACAGATGATGTAGAGAAGAATACATTGAAAAAATTTAGTTATGATGGCGTTTTTGTCGATGATCCCGCTCTTTTAGAAGTACTAGATCATTCACTGGAAGCAAAAGAACAATCACTGATCTATCCAGTGAAAAAAAATGCGAAAGATGAATACCAAAAAGGTAGTTTCAGTAAAGACAAATTTTTCACGGAAGAAGAACTGCAACTATTCATGGCGCATAATCGGGAAAATATGCGGTTAGCTGGAGATGCGATTACTTCCGGAGAAATCAAACTAAATCCAGCTTATAAAGATAAACAGCGGATTGCCTGCGAATTTTGTCCATTCAGAAGCATCTGTACGTTTGATGTGATGCTGAAAGAAAATAATTACCACCGTCTGGAGAAAATAGATAAGGAAGAAGCACTGCGTAGAATATTGAAAAGGAGTGAAGAAGAGTGAATCAAATTCCTTTAAAACCGCAAAATGAACGATTCACAGATGATCAGTGGCAAGCGATTTTTGATCAAGGAGATAATCTATTAGTCTCTGCGTCTGCCGGATCAGGTAAAACTACAGTGCTTGTTCGAAGAGTGATTGAAAAACTAAAAATGGGTTTTGATATCGATGAATTATTGATTGTGACATTTACTGAAGCTGCCGCAAGAGAAATGAAAGAAAGAATTCAAGAGGCATTACAAGAATCCGTCAATAGCGAAAGTGACCCTGTACGTAGACAGCATTTTACTAAGCAGTTAGTTTTATTGCCCACAGCGAATATCTCAACCTTACATGCTTTTTGCCTGACAGTTATTCGACGTTATTATTACTTAATTGATATTGATCCAGTCTTTCGCATGTTAACAGATGAAACAGAAACGATCTTGATGAAGGAGGATGTGTGGGACGAGCTGAGAGAAGCACTTTATGCAGAAAATGATGAACGATTTTTCCAATTAACAATGAATTTTTCTAATGATCGTTCAGATGACGGCTTGACGAATCTGGTGTTTTCTCTTTATGAGTTTGCCCGTGCCAACCCTGACCCCCAAAAATGGCTAGAACAGTTAAGCGATAATTATCGTTTGCCTGAGGGGCTAGCGAAATCTCGATTATATCAAGAACAAATCCGTCCTTTAGTTTTGGCAGATATATACCAATGTGTACAATTATATGAACAGATGACTCAGTTAGCACAAGGTGAAGGATTAGAAAAAATGCATGAGCAAGTAGCTGGAGAACAACAGCAGATCAAGAATATCTATGAAGCGTTCTCGCAAGATCGGTTAGAAGAAGCTTATGCTGGTTTGGAACAACTAACTTTTTCAACTTTTAAGAGCAGTCGGAAAGCAGAATTGAAAGAAATTTCCAATGAAGTCAAGGGCATGAGGGATAAAGCAAAAAAACTGATTCAGCAGATAAGTAAAAGTTATTTTCCTGTTTCCCCAAGCCAAATGGAAGAATTAACGGACAAAGCACTACCGTTAGTCGAAGAAATGACAAAAGTCACGCAAAGCTTCATGGACGGTTTCAGTATGCGTAAACGGGAAAAAGGTGTTCTGGATTTCAATGATCTGGAACATTTAGCGTTGCAGATTCTCACAGAAAAAACGAAAGATGTATGGCTGCCAAGTGAAGCTTCAAAACATTATCGAAAAAAATTCAAAGAAGTAATGGTAGATGAATATCAAGACGTGAACCAATTACAAGAAGCCATTTTATACTGGCTAAGAGAACCTGATGATACAAAAGGAAATATGTTCATGGTTGGGGATGTCAAACAATCCATCTATTCTTTCCGTTTAGCAGATCCTAGTTTATTTATCGGGAAATACGAGAATTTCTCAAAGAAAGAAGGCGGACGTCGAATCGTTTTGGCTGAGAACTTCCGCTCTAGAAAAGAAGTCCTTTCTTTTACGAATCTTATTTTTGAACAACTAATGGATCCAGCAGTGGGTCAAATCAATTATGACGAAGTAGCCAAACTGATCCAAGGATTTTCAGACTTTCCAGAGAATGAACAGTTTGAGCCGGAAATCATGATCTATGAAAAAGAACAGGAAGAATCAGAGATTGAGATTCCGACGGATGATATACTGGAAGACAAAACAGAAGGCGAACTTTTTATGACAGGACTAAAAATTCGTCAATTAATTGATTCCTCCTTTATGATTTATGATAAAAAATCAAAAAAAAGTCGTCCGATAGAGTACAAAGACATTGTTCTCTTGACACCTACAAAGAAGAACAACTTAACGATTTTAGAGATTTTCAAAACATTGGATATTCCATTAGAGATGAATGATGCTCAAAACTATTTTCAAGCGACAGAAATTCGCACGATGATCTCGCTGCTACAATTAATCGATAATCCCTATCAAGATATTCCGCTTGCGGCTGTATTGCGCTCACCGATCGTGGGTCTGATTGAACCAGAATTAGCCAGCATTCGATTAGCTGACCGTGCACATACTTACTATGATGCTGTGCTTGCTTATCAAGCATCAAACGAAGATGAATTAGCAGCTAAGCTGGAACATTTTGGCAAGCAACTAGATCATTGGCGAGAACTTGCTCGCCGTTCTTCGATCACTGACTTGTTATGGGATATCTATTATGAGACGGGATATCTAGAGTATGTGGTCGGTCTGCCAGCAGGGGCACAGAGACAAGCCAATCTTTATGCATTGGTTGATCGTGCCAAAGCTTACGAGCAAAGTTCTTTCAGAGGATTATACCAGTTCGTGCGTTTCATTGAAAAAATGCAAGAAAAAGATAAAGACTTAGCAGAACCAGTCATTTCAATAGAAGATAATGCTGTTCGCGTTATGACGATCCATGCAAGTAAAGGCTTGGAATTCCCAGTTGTATTTTTGTTAGATATGACAAAGGAGTTCAACTTACAAGACTTGCGCAATCGGTATGCTTTTGAAGAAAAACTTGGAGCAGGAATTCGCTATATGGATCCTGAAACACGAGTGTTATATGATACGTTACCGTTTCAAGCCATCAAATTGGCAAAGCAAAACAAATTGTTGTCGGAAGAAATGCGTAAATTGTATGTAGGATTGACTCGGGCAGAACAAAAGCTTTTCATTGTCGGTTCCTATAAAAATAAAGAGCAAATGATCCAAACGTGGTCTGAAGCAGCTGATCATGAGGAGTTGGTTTTTGATCCTGCGCTACGTTTGAAGGGCAGAAGCAGCTTGATGAATTGGATTGGTTACGGATTGATCCGTCATCCTGAAATGCAGAAATACTTAGAGGAAGAAATTTCGACTTCTCTTCTTCAACATTCAAATGCACAGTTTTCTATTTCATGGATGAATCAGCAATCGATCATTGAACAAAGACAGTTGCTTGCTGAAAAAGAACTGGTTAACTTAGATCAGCAGATGAAAGAAGATGAAACTTTATTAGCAGATTCGTTACAAAAACGTCTGGCATATGAATATCCTTATCAAGCTTCTTCACAAACCACAAGTTATCAATCTGTATCTGAAATCAAACGATTATTCGAAGATCCAGATGATACACAAGAATCACGTTTGACTCTGGAAAGCAGTCAGAACAAAGCAGCATCCCGTCAATTTCGTTATACGCAAGAACAACTAGCAGAACCAAAATTTTTGCAAAAAGATCGGCAAGTGTCAGCAACTGCTGTTGGAACTGCTACGCATGCTTTGTTACAATTACTGCCATTAGAGATGCCAACTACAGAGAGTATCCATCAAAAATTACAGGAATTGGTAAGGAAACGGTTAGTAGACGAAAAAGTCGCGAAAAAAGTAGATGTTTCTTCTATTATATGGTTCTTTCAAACAGAACTTGGTCAACAGCTGATTGCCAACAAAGAAAACGTAAAACGAGAACAACCTTTTTCCATGCTGCTTCCTGCTGACGAAGTATTTCAAGACTATCCAAATCAAGAAGATGAACTATTAATCCACGGAATCGTCGATGGATACCTAGAAGAAAAAGATCATCTCAATATCTATGATTTTAAAACAGATTTTATTTTACATCCGGATGATCCAGCAGAAATAGATGCAATCGTCCAAAAATATCAAGGACAGCTAAGACTTTACCAACAAGCAATGTCAGAAGCTTTGAATAAGCCAGTAGAAAATGTTTTCCTAATTTTGCTTCGAGTGAAACAAATTATAAACATTAACAAATAATTATAATTGAGCAAACTTGACTTATGTTTTGTAAGGATTATGCTATACTCTGGGAAGAGGTGAGTATGATGGAGCTAACACAGACAGAATTCGTTTTATGCCCTAAATTTGAAAAAACATTCTCTATTTTAGGAAAAAAATGGAACGGATTGATTATCGATGTACTACTCGAAAACGGTCCGCAACGCTTTGTTGAGCTTGCGGCAAAAATCCCGATGGTCAGTGATCGAGTATTAGTCGAACGCTTGAAGGAATTAGAAAAAGAAGGAATAGTCACTCGAAACTTTGCCTGTAGCGAAAAGAGCCGTTCAGAATATCTCTTGACTGAAAAAGGAGCAGACTTGCAAAAAGCGATGCGTCAAATACAAGTTTGGAGCGAAAAATGGGTCACAGAGGAAGAATGCGGTTGATTTTGTAAAAAAAATCTTGTAAACTATAGTCCATACGAATAAGTAAAGAACGATGACGAAAAAGAGTAGTTTGGCTAAACCAGTTCAGGGAGATCTGTCGCAGACTGAAAGCAGATCCTGTGTTTGAAAAATGAAGTTCACTTTCCGAGTTCGTCTGATAAAATCAGACCGGCAATTGTCGTTAACGAAGTAAGAGTGCGGTGTAAGTCATTTATCCGCAAATTAGGATGGTAACGCGAAGACCTCGTTCCTTAACAGGAATGAGGTCTTTTTGTTTTGTATTTGGAATTTAAAGGAGGAACAAGCACATGTCTCTACAAGCACAATTAGAGAGCTTGAAAGAAGCAACGCTCGTCAAAATCACAGCGGCACAAGATTTAAATGAATTAAATCAAATACGTGTTGAAACGTTAGGAAAAAAAGGACCGATCACAGAAGTATTACGTGGGATGAAAGATCTAAGTCCAGAAGAGCGACCAAAAGTCGGAAGTTTCGCAAATGAGATCCGAGATCTTTTGACAGAAGAGATCGAGCGAAAAAAACAAGTATTAGAAGAAGAAGCGTTAAATGCAGCTTTGGCAAAAGAAACAATAGACGTGACACTACCTGGTAGAAAAGTAAAACATGGTACACGTCATATCGTGACACAAATCATGGAAGAAATTGAAGATATTTTTGTGGGTATGGGGTATCAGATCGTAGAAGGTTACGAAGTAGAGTCTGACCATTACAATTTCGAACGGATGAACCTGCCAAAAGACCATCCGGCAAGGGACATGCAAGATACTTTCTATATTTCAGACGAGATACTCATTCGGACACATACTTCACCAGTCCAAGCACGGACAATGGAAAAACATGATTTCTCTAAGGGTGCTCTACGAATGATCTCGCCAGGGAAAGTCTTCCGCAGAGATACAGATGATGCGACCCACAGTCATCAGTTCCATCAAATTGAAGGGCTAGTTGTTGATAAAAACATCACGATGGGCGACCTTAAAGGAACATTAGAAGTCGTAATGAAAAAAATGTTTGGGGAAGATCGTGAAATTCGTTTGCGTCCAAGTTATTTCCCATTTACGGAGCCATCAGTAGAAGTAGATGTCAGCTGTTTCAAATGTGGTGGTGCCGGTTGTAACGTATGTAAATACACTGGATGGATCGAGATTTTAGGAGCTGGCATGGTGCACCCGAATGTGTTGAAGATGTCAGGAATCGATCCAGAAGAATATTCAGGCTTTGCTTTCGGCCTTGGACCAGACCGCGTAGCTATGTTGCGGTATGGAGTGAATGATATCCGTAATTTCTATCAAAATGACTTACGTTTCTTAAGTCAGTTCAAGGGGGAGTAAGAAGATGTTAGTTTCATATAAATGGCTCAATCGTTATGTAGATTTATCGAATGTAACACCAAAAGAATTAGCGGATAAGATGTCTGTGACAGGAATCGAAGTAGAGGGAGTAACGGTTCCAGAAGAAGGCTTGAAAAAAATCGTTGTCGGTGAAGTCAAGGAATGCGTACCACATCCAGATTCTGATCACCTTTCTATTTGTCAAGTCGATATTGGCGAAGACGAGCTGTCTCAAATCGTTTGTGGAGCGCCTAATGTGAAGGTTGGAATCAAAGTGATTGTTGCACTTCCTAACTCACGTATCGCTGGTAATGTAAAAATCAAAAAAGGAAAAATGCGTGGCCAAGTATCAAATGGCATGATTTGCTCATTACAAGAAATTGGCTATTCAGATAGTGTTATACCGAAAGAATACGCTGAAGGTATCTATTATATGCCACAAGAAGCTGTAAATGGCGATCCAGTTTTTCCTTATTTGGATATGGATGATTCGATTATTGAATTATCTATCACACCGAATCGTGCGGATGCATTGTCAATGCG
The DNA here is from genome assembly GCF_035726465.1 of Enterococcus sp. E4-150. Taxonomy (NCBI): domain Bacteria; kingdom Bacillati; phylum Bacillota; class Bacilli; order Lactobacillales; family Enterococcaceae; genus Enterococcus; species Enterococcus sp. E4-150. The sequence continues at coordinate 11,382 of NZ_JAPRGK010000004.1, forward strand.
TGGCGTAGCTTATGAAGTTGGGGCAATTTATCGTCAGACTCCTACATTCGATGACGAAAAGCTGGTAGAATCCTCACGTCCTGCTAGCGATAAAATTCAAGTGGAAGTTGAAGATAAAGAAGCAGTTCCTGCTTATCAAATCAGAATCATTGAAGGAGTAAGAATCCAGCCAAGTCCTCAATGGCTGCAAAATCTTTTGATGAACGAAGGCATTCGTCCAATCAACAATGTAGTAGATGTGACGAACTATATTTTGCTTTTATTCGGACAACCACTACATGCATTTGACTACGACAAATTGAAATCAAAAGAGATCTTTGTCCGCCGTGCAAAAGAAAATGAAACATTAGTAACACTAGATGGAGAATCTCGGGAATTGACAACTGACAATCTCGTCATTACTAACGGCAAAGAACCAGTTGCTTTAGCTGGTGTCATGGGAGGGTTAGACTCAGAGATCACGAATGAAACAACAACAGTTGCACTAGAATCTGCTTTATTTGATCCAATTTCGATTCGTCGTACAGCAAAACAATTTAATTTGCGTAGTGAATCCTCTGCACGTTTTGAAAAAGGAATCAACCATGCGACTGTTGGAGAAGCCAGTGAGGTTGCTGCAGCAATGATCGTTTCTCTTGCGGGTGGGGAAGTTCTACAAGGCGCGGTCAAAGGCTCAGAGATCAAAGCAGAAGACGTATCAGTGAAGATTTCACTTGAACGCATCAATCAATATTTAGGAACATCTCTTGTCGTTAAAGAAGTAAATGAGATTTTTGAAGCACTTGGATTTAGCTATGAAGAAAAGGAGCATGTTTATTCCGTAGTAGTACCACCAAGACGCTGGGATATCCAAATCGAAGCAGATATTATCGAAGAAGTTGCTCGTATTTATGGATACGACCAGTTGCCATCTACACTTCCAAGTGGAGAAACGGTTGCTGGAAGCTTGTCAAAAGAACAAGAAACTACTCGTAAAATTCGTACGATCTTTGAAGGAAGCGGATTGAGCGAAGCAATCAGTTATTCATTGACAACAGAAGAAAAATCAAGACAGTTTGTTATAAAAGAAAGCAATATTACACGTTTGGACTGGCCAATGAGTGAAGAGCGTTCTGTATTGCGAATGAATTTGATCAGCGGATTATTAGATGATATCAGTTATAACACTGCCCGAAAAAATACAGAGATTGCTTTATATGAAATTGGTCGGGTGTTCTTCCAAGAAAATGATCCACGTACACATCTGCCGCAAGAAGTAAAACATGCAGCAATCGCTATTTCTGGTATTTGGGAAGAAAAAGATTGGCAGATGAAAGCTCAAAATGTAGACTTTTTCACCATCAAGGGTCTTTTAGAAAACTTATTTGAACAACTAGGCATCACTGAAGATATCCATTATCAAACAGTGACAGAAATGAAGGAAATGCATCCTGGAAGAACTGCTGCGATTTACCTTGGCGAAAAATTTATTGGTTTTGTCGGTCAAGTGCATCCAACGATTGCAAAAAGTTATGATATTCCAGAAACATATGTTGCTGAGTTTGATTTATCTGCTGTAGTGGAAGCTGCTCAAAAAGGGATCGTTTTCGAAGCAGTGACAAAATTCCCAGCAGTCAGCCGGGACATCGCTTTGCTTGTAAAAGAAACTGTGACAAATCAGGAATTAACAGAAGTTATCCGTTCTGCTGCCGGAAGATTTTTAACAGATATTCAATTATTTGATGTCTATCAAGGAGAAAACATTGAAAAAGGACATAAATCCATGGCGTATAGCCTGACATTCGTCAACCCAGAAGCAACATTGACAGATGAAGAAATCAATAAAGGAATGGAAAAAGTCGAAAAAGCGTTGGTAGAAAACCTAGAGGCAAGTATTCGCTAAGAGGGAAAATATAGTAAGTAACGATCAAGTAGCTTTTGAAGACCATACATTTGAAAAAGAGATGTGACACAACTTCGTCACATCTCTTTTTTTGATTTTAAAAAAGGAATAGCACAGAGACGAGATAAAAAAACAGGCCTTTACAGCCTGTTTTTTTAGAGTAAATGAATTAATGGAAGTAATTGATTCCCATTGCTGATTTTACTTCAGAAAGTGTTTGTGCAGCTACTTTAGCAGCTTCTTCACTACCTTTACGTAAGATTTCCATAACAGCTGAAGGATCTTTTTCCAATTCTTCTCGGCGCGCACGGATCGGTGCAAATTCAGCTTCCAATACATCAATGAGGTATCGTTTGATCTTTACATCACCAAGTCCGCCACGGCGGTAATGAGCTTTCATTTCTTCAATTGCTTCTTTATCTGTTCCGAATACATCCAAGTAGGTGAAGACCATATTCCCTTCTACTTGTCCAGGATCTTGTACATGGATGTGGTTTGGATCAGTATACATACTCATGACTTTTTTCTGTAAAACATCGGCAGGATCGGAGATATAAATACCGTTTCCTAACGATTTACTCATTTTGCCATTTCCATCGATTCCAGGTAATCTACCCATTCCTTTTGGTGGGAATACGCCTTTTGGTTCCACCAAGACTTCACCATATGTATGATTGAAGCTTTGTACGATTTCCTGTGTCTGCTCTAGCATTGGTTTTTGATCCTCGCCAACAGGTACAAGATTCGCTTTGAATGCAGTGATATCTGCTGCTTGAGAAACAGGATAGATAAAGAATCCTGTAGGCACGCTTTCACCGAATTTTTTTTGTTCGATTTCTGTTTTGACAGTCGGATTGCGCCGAACGCGTCCTACGCTGACTAAGTTCAAATAATACATGGTTAATTCAGCTAATTCCGGAATTTGTGATTGGATAAATAAAGTAGATTTTGCAGGATCTAATCCCACGGCTAAATAGTCTAAAGCAACTTGCAAGACATTTGATGAAACCTTCTCAGGATTTTTAGCATTATCTGTCAGTGCTTGCATGTCAGCAATCATGACAAACAGTTGGTTGTCTTCATCTGCCTGCATAGCCACTCGGGTTTTTAGAGAACCGACGTAATGCCCTAAATGCAGCTTCCCAGTTGGTCGATCTCCCGTTAAAATAATATTTTTCAAAAAAGACACCTCTTTACGATTTGTAAGTCTGAGCACTTAATATCTTACCGTTTTTCCTGAAAAGAAACAACAGTTCCTAATGAAAAAACAAGGAAAGAGGATAAAATAACTAATAGATTAGAAATGGAAGAAATATTTATGGGAGAATAAACGTTCTAAGAAACTTTACAAATTACTAAACTATCAGATATAATGTATTTTATTATACATCTTTAAAAGAAATCTTACTAAATAATAATGGGAGTGTAATTCTATGGCAATGATTAAATTTGATCACGTGGATAAATATTATGGCAAGTTCCACGCATTAAAAAATATCAATCTCGAATTCGAGAAAGGAGAAGTTGTCGTTGTCATTGGTCCTTCTGGTTCAGGAAAGAGCACGATGCTTCGCTGTATCAATGGATTAGAGACGATTTCTTCAGGCAAGCTACTAATTAATGATACTGACTTGCATGATAAAAAGACAAAGTTGACAGAAGTCCGAAAGAATATCGGCATGGTTTTCCAGCATTTCAATTTGTATCCTAATAAAACCGTTCTGGAAAATATTACATTAGCACCAATCAAAGTGTTAAAGCAAGACCAGGCAACTGCAGTCAAAAACGCTGAGAAATTTCTGAAAACTGTCAATATGTTAGATAAGAAAGATTCTTATCCTTCCATGTTATCCGGGGGACAACAGCAACGGGTGGCAATCGCCAGAGGTTTAGCGATGAATCCTGAGATGCTGCTGTTTGATGAACCTACTTCTGCTTTGGATCCGGAAATGATTGGTGATGTATTAGACGTTATGAAAAAATTGGCTCATGACGGTATGTCAATGATTGTCGTGACACATGAAATGGGCTTTGCCAAAGAAGTGGCGGATCGTGTTATCTTCATGGCTGATGGAGAAGTATTGGAAGACAGCAGAAATGTGAGAGACTTTTTCGAAAATCCAAATGAAGTCCGAGCACAGCAATTTATCAGTAAAGTTATCAATCATTGATAGGAGGAAAAAGATGCGCAGGTTAAAAAAAATACGCCTGATTTTCCTTTTAGGCATTGCTTTTCTTGCACTAGCCGGATGTAAAGGAAATGGGTTGGCAAATGAAGATATTTTAGAGCGAAGCAAATCTACCAATGAAATCATCTGGGGTGTCAAGTATGATACTCGATTATTTGGAATGATGGATATTGAGAGCAGAACTGTACAAGGATTTGATATAGATATTGCAAAAGCAATCACTAAAAAGATCCTTGGTGACAATGGAAAAACAGAATTTGTTGAAGTCACTTCTAAAACTCGGATTCCATTATTGAAAAACGGAAATATCGATGCAATTATTGCAACGATGACGATCACAGATGAACGAAAAAAACAGGTTGACTTTTCAGATGTCTATTTCGATGCTGGCCAAGCTTTGTTGGTAAAGAAAGGAAGCCAAATCAAAAGTGTAGATGATTTGAATGCTTCTACAACGGTTCTAGCAGTCAAAGGTTCTACATCGGCTGCGAATATCCGACAGCATGCACCAGATGCAAAAATTTTAGAATTAGAAAACTATGCAGAAGCATTCACTGCTTTACAATCTGGTCAGGGAGACGCGATGACTACGGATAATGCGATTTTGTTAGGGATTGCAGATGAAAATCCAGAGTATGAGTTAGTTGGTGGAACGTTTACTAATGAGCCTTACGGGATTGCGATCAACAAAGGGCAAGAAAACTTCTTGAAAGCTGTTAACCAAGCGCTAGAGGAAATGCATGCAGATGGCACATACGATAAAATCTATCAAAAATGGTTTCCAAATGAAACTGAAGGAAAAGTAGAGTAAGGGGGAGAGGCAATGAGCGAATTGATACAGACTTATGGACCAATCTTTGTCGACGGGTTCAAGATCACATTGTTTTCGAGTGTCTTAGCACTTGTGTTTAGTTTGATTATCGGAACGTTAATGGCAATCTTCCAATTATCAAAGAATAAAGTAGTGAGCGCCTTAGCAAAGGCATATGTAGAATTTTTTAGAAACATTCCATTATTAATCATCGTGATGTTTTTTTATGTTGTCGTACCGATTTATTGGTTTAATCTAGATGGATTCCAAGCAGGTACGATTGGATTAACGATCTATACATCTGCTTTTATTGCTGAAACAGTACGTTCAGGGATTCAAACCGTACCAAAAGGTCAAACAGAAGCAGGACTATCTTCTGGTTTTACCTATTCAGAAATCATGCGTTATATTGTTTTACCGCAAGCATTCAAAATCGTTATTCCGCCATTAGGCAACCAATTTATCAACCTCGTAAAAAATTCATCTATTTTAGCAATCGTAGCTGGTTTAGATTTGATGTATCAAGGAGACTTGATCGCCAGTGAAACATTCAATACCTTCGATACGTATATCATCGTTGGGTTATTTTACTTAGTTATCACGCTACCGTTATCTTACTTAATGGTTTATCTTGAGAAAAAATGGGCGGTTCGTTCATAGAAGGAGGGGAAATACATGGATTTTAGTGGCGCTTTTTCATGGATGAATATCCGTTTTTTATTGGAAGGATTAAAGGTTACTGTTGAAGTTTCATTGTTTTCGATCATTTTTAGTTTCTTGATCGGTGGTCTGACAGGTGTGATTCGTTTTGCGAATATCCCTTTCTTTTCCAAAATCCTTGGTGTAGTGATTGATATTATACGGAATCTTCCATTATTATTGATCATTTTCTTCACTTACTTTGCCTTACCTCAAATCGGCATTCAGATGAACATCTTCTGGTCTGCTGTTGCAGCATTAACGATTTTTGAGTCAGCTATGTTGTCGGAAATTTTCCGAGCTGGACTCAATGCTGTTCCAAAAGGACAGATGGAGGCAGGATTATCAACGGGACTGACTTATGTAGAAACGATGCGAACGATCGTGTTACCGCAAGCATTTAAATCAATGATCCCGGCAATTGTGAGCCAATTGATTTCACTGATCAAAGATACTTCATTAGCAGTAATCATTTCTTTACCTGAACTTTCTCATCAGGCACGTATTATTTATGGACAGAACACCAATTATGTGCTTCCGATGTTCATCATCATGACACTTATGTACTTCGTGGTATGTTACGCGCTTTCTCTGCTTTCCGGTTACTTGGAAAAGAGACGGTACAGTTATTAATAGATGATTCTTTTAGCGGTTGTGGCAAACTAAAGTCACAACCGCTTTTCCTCTTTCCATTCGAAAAAAAGAGATTTCGATTGTTTTAAGCAAGTAAGAGCACTTGAAAATTCACGCTAAAAAGTACACAATAGGGAGGATAGAATTTATTGAAAAAAAGGATGATACGATTGACAGATAATCGCCCTATCGGATTTATTGATTCAGGTGTCGGCGGCTTGACTGTAGTAAAAGAAGCCCTAAAACAATTACCGAATGAAAATATTTTATTTGTAGGAGACACAGCACGCTGCCCATATGGCCCTAGACCCGCGGAACAGGTAATCCAGTATACTTGGGAAATGACGGATTATCTGGTGGAGCAAGGAATCAAGATGCTGGTGATCGCCTGCAATACCGCAACTGCGGTGGCTTTAGAAGAAATCAAAGCTGCTCTTTCTATTCCAGTCATCGGTGTGATCCTTCCCGGTACTAGAGCGGCAGTAAAAAAAACACAAAATAAACAAGTTGGCATTATCGGTACGATTGGTACAGTAAAAAGTCGAGCTTATGAAAAAGCGCTGAAAGAGAAAGTGCCAGAATTGACTGTGACAAGTCTTGCTTGTCCAAAATTTGTTTCAGTTGTCGAAAGTAATGAATACCATTCATCGGTGGCGAAAAAAATTGTGGCAGAAACATTAGCTCCTTTAACCACTAAAAAAATCGATACATTGATTTTGGGATGCACCCATTATCCATTATTACGCCCCATCATTCAAAATGTAATGGGAGAAAATGTTCAACTGATCGATTCTGGAGCAGAAACAGTAGGTGAAGTATCTATGCTGTTAGATTATTTCAATCTGAGCAATTCACCGCAAAATGGTCGGACATTATGCCAGTTTTATACAACTGGCTCTGCCAAACTTTTCGAGGAAATAGCTGAAGACTGGCTTGGAATCGGACACTTAAATGTAGAACATATCGAATTGGGAGGAAAATAAGGATGCGTCATGACGGGAGAAAAGCCCAAGAGCTTCGCAAACTGGAGCTTCAAACAAATGTTTTCAAATATCCAGAAGGATCGGTAGTGATCCGTTTTGGTGATACAACAGTTATTTGTTCTGCAACAATAGAAGATTCTGTACCTCCCTTTTTGAGAGAAACAGGAACAGGGTGGGTGACAGCAGAATATAGTATGCTGCCTCGAGCAACGAGTACGAGAAATCGTAGAGAAAGCAGCAAAGGAAAACTTTCTGGTAGAACAATGGAAATCCAGCGTCTTATTGGTCGTTCCTTGCGTGCAGTAGTAGACTTGGAAAAATTAGGAGAACGTAGTATCATCGTAGACTGCGATGTGATCCAAGCGGATGGCGGTACTAGAACAGCAAGTATCACTGGGGCGTTCGTGGCATTGAAATTAGCCATTGAAAAACTTTTAAGAGAAAAAGAATTGTCAGAAGATCCAATCAAAGAACATCTTGCTGCAGTTAGCGTAGGAATCTTACCAGATGGGACTTGCGTCACAGATTTGGATTACCAAGAGGATTCCGCAGCACTTGTAGACATGAATCTTGTAATGACAGAATCTGGAAAATTCGTGGAGATTCAAGGAACTGGAGAAGAAGCAACGTTTGATGGTGAACAGTTGAATGAAATGCTCTTTTTTGGAAAAAACGCGATTGAAGATTTGATCAAAGAGCAAAAACATGCTTTGCTAACAGAGTTTGCTCAAAATGATGAGCGGATAGAAGAAACAAAAACAATCATCATTGCGACAAGAAATCCAGGAAAAGCAGAAGAGTTTCGAAATATGTTCAAAGAAGCGGGATATCATGTAAAAACATTACTTGACTATCCTGAATTGCCAGATGTGGAAGAAACTGGCAGCACATTTGAAGAAAATGCTCGATTAAAAGCAGAAACGATTGCACAATTGCTTGATCAGCCAGTCTTAGCAGATGATTCAGGTTTGAAAGTCGATGCTTTAGGCGGTATGCCAGGAATCTATTCTGCACGTTTTGCAGGGGAACAAAAAAGTGATGCGGGGAATAACGCCAAATTATTATATGAATTGACAGATGTGCCGGATGAAAAAAGAACAGCACAATTCCATTGTACATTAGTATTCGCGGCACCCAAAAAAGACAGCCTTGTAGTAGAAGCGGAATGGCCCGGTCGAGTAGCCCGTATACCATCTGGCGAAAATGGCTTTGGGTATGATCCTTTATTTATCCCAGAAGGTAAGAAACAAACAGCAGCAGAATTATCGAGCGAAGAAAAAAACAAGATCAGTCATCGGGCTCAAGCAATGAAAAAATTGAGTGCCGAGTGGAAACAATGGCTGGAAGGAGAGAGATAGATGCGGTATTTAGTAGTAAGTGATAATCATGGAGACAGAGATATCCTCGTTGACTTAGTAGATCGTTATCGTTCTGAAGTGGATATCTTTTTCCATTGTGGTGATTCGGAATTAGAAGCTTCTGACCCATTATGGGATACATTCCAAGTGGTTCAAGGTAATTGTGATTATGGACCAGGATTCGAACAGAAAAAAGTGATCCAAACTGGTCAGGATACAGTATTCATGACTCACGGTCATTTATCGAATGTCCGATTTGGTTTGACACAGTTAGCAATCGAAGCTCGAGCTGCAACTGCCGATATGGTGTTTTTTGGTCATACCCATCAAATAGGCTGTGAGATGGATCAGAAAATCCTGTTTTTGAATCCTGGTAGCATTTCTCATCCTAGAGGCCCGATCCAAATCCCATCATATGCTCTTATCGAAAGTTTAGATGACCAAATTTCTGTTCAATACTATAACCGTGCCCATCAGGCAGTTGAAGAGTTGGCCTTTTCTTTTTCGAGAGAGCGCTGAATAAAAAAACTCTAATTTTTAATAAAAATAAGCTTTATTTTATGAATTTTGCATCCGGTTTCGGTAAAATAGTAGTGTTGAATGAAATAGAAATGGAGGCCATCAGATGATTGGACCTATAGTAAGAGAAATGCTGCTGGAAAATCAGGAAACGTTTTTGATTCCTGCAGAAAATGTGGCAAATGTTATGTATCATCATCCATTATCCCATGGTTTACTTGTGTTATCGAAGGTCGGTTATTCCAAAATTCCTGTATTAGGAAAAGATGATCACTTTGTAGGACTAGTAAGTTTATCAGATGTGGTCAATAAAATGATTGACTTGCAAACAATCAGCATGGACCCGTTAGAAGGACTAACGGTTGCTGATGTGACAGAAACAGATGTTCCGACAATTGATGAAAATTGGGAACTAGAAGAAGTACTCCATTTGTTAGTCGATTCGCCTTTTTTACCGGTTGTCACAGAAGATCGGATTTTCAAAGGAATCATTACAAGAAAAGAGCTGCTTAAAGCCGTAAACTTCATGGTGCATGAATTAGAACGTCGTAATATATTGTCTCCGAAAATCGAAGAATTAAAAGAACAAATCGATATCGTGAGCTAAAGAACGAGAAACTAAAAGATAATCAAAAAATAAGTAGAAAAAACAGCGTACCAGTTTTGACTTTATCTTGAAAAAGAGGCTGGGACAAAAGCGTTTAACTCCAAGAAATAAGAAGGAATTCACGAAAATTGCTTTTCAAATTTTTGTGAATTTCAGCTTATTTCCGAAGGAGTTGCTTCTGCTTCCGCCGTTTATACGTGTTTAGAGCGTGGGACAAAAGTGTTCTTTACTTTTGTCCCACGCTCTTTTTAGTGAGATTCGTTGCATCGTTTGTCCAAATTATTTTCCGACAGCAATTGGACTGTTCGGAATCGTGAAACCAGAAGCTGTCAATTCTTTGACATAGGAGCTCAAGAACTCTTCTTTTAAGGCATATTGTTTTCCGTTCAATGCGTAGCAGACCGTACGAATCGCAAAATTGCTGTTTCCAAGATCCACTAATCCAAAGATAGAAGGTTCAGTTTGGAGCTCTTCTTGGTATTTTTCAGCTAATGTACGATTTACTCGATCAATGATCTCATAGATTTTGTCATATCCTTCTTCAGGAACAATCCGGATATCTAAAAGTACTTGCATATTTGCACGAGAGAGATTGCTGATCGTGGTGATGTTTCGATTCGGGATGAAATGGACAGTACCATCCGTTGCTTTCAGCTGAAGGGTACGGATACCAACAGATACGACGGTTCCTTCAATCGTTAAGTTTGCTAGCTTGATGTAGTCCCCAACATCCATCTGTTGTTCCATGATAATAAAAAATCCGGTAATAACATCACTCATGAACCCTTGGGCACCAAGACCGATTGCCACACCTGCAATTCCGGCACCAGCCAAAAGTGATCCGATCGGCACACCGATAGCAGATAAAATTGCATAGATAAAAAAGAAACCAAGGGTATAATGAAAAATAGTATTTAAAAGACTATGTAAAGTCTTTAAGCGGCTCTCGTTTAGAATGGCTTTTTTAGAATACTGATTAAAAGACTTATCAATCAGATATTTTCCCACACGGTGAAGAATCCAAAAAAGGACGATCAAAAAAATCAGATATAAACTTTTTTGGATAAAGGCAGCCAAAATGGCGTCCCAATCAATCCCGTCCCAAAACCGCTGAAACGCATTTACTTTGCTGACAGCTTGATCTGTCAATGTCTCGCCAGAAGAGTCTGTCGTACCGGCAGTTGCTAATAATGAAAACATAAAATCCTCTTTTCTAAAATTTGATTCTTTCTGTATTGTACCAAGAAGTTTTCAAAAAAGGAAATAGCAAAAATAACTATAATGAAGGAAAAAAGCTGAAAATAAAATGACAAATAATATGGATAATGATAAAATGTGGAGAAAATAACGAAGGTGGTAAGTATATGCAAATCGATTGGAACAATCTAGGTTTTTCTTATATCAAAACTCCTTGGCGTTTTATTGCCAAATGGAAAGACGGACAATGGGAAGAAGGAGAATTGACAGAAGATAATTACCTGACGATTCATGAAGGCTCTCCAGCGCTTCATTATGGTCAGCAATGTTTTGAAGGTCTAAAAGCTTATCGTCGAAAAGACGGCAAGGTCAATCTCTTTCGACCTGAACAAAATAGTCGACGGATGAATCAAAGTGCTAGACGATTGCTGATGCCAATGGTCCCTGAAAAGATGTTCGTTGATGCTGTCAAGCAAGTGGTAAAAGCAAATGAAGATTTTGTGCCGCCCTATGGAACAGGCGCTACATTATACTTGCGCCCTTTACTGATTGGGGTCGGTGAAAACATTGGTGTCCATCCAGCTCCAGAATATTTATTTGTCGTCTTCTGTACGCCAGTAGGAGCGTATTTCAAAGGTGGACTAAAACCAACGAATTTTATTGTATCTGATTACGATCGTGCTGCTCCTAAGGGGACTGGTGCAGCAAAAGTCGGCGGAAATTACGCAGCGAGTTTACTTCCAGGAACAGAAGCAAAAGAACTGGATTACTCAGATTGTGTTTATCTTGATCCAGCCACACATACGAAAATCGAAGAAGTAGGTGCAGCAAATTTCTTTGGAATTACAAAAGACGGAAAATTCATCACTCCGCAATCGCCCTCTATCTTACCAAGTATCACGAAATATTCCTTGTTGCAGTTAGCTGAAGAACGACTAGGACTGCAAGCAATTGAAGGAGATATTTTCATTGATGATCTAGATCAATTTGCAGAAGCTGGTGCATGTGGTACAGCGGCTGTTATTTCTCCAATCGGTGGGATTTATCACAATAACAATCTTCATGTATTTTATAGTGAAACGGAAGTAGGACCAGTAACAAAACGGTTGTATGATGAATTGACAGGTATTCAATTTGGAGACATAGAAGCACCAGAAGGCTGGATTGAAGTCGTGGAATAATTTCAAAGTAATGAGTTGAAAAAAACGTAAAAAGAAAAAATCAGGAAGAAACTTTAAAAAGTTTTTTCCTGATTTTTATATATTTTACTTTAAAGAATGCAACAAAAGTTTATGAAAGATGGACACCTTTGTCAACGTAGATAATATCACCGATGATTCCGCTGGAAAGTGGGCTGATTAAGAAAGCACAAGCATTACCGACTTCTTCGATCGTCACACCTTGCTGATCAGGCGTACGAGATTCAGATAACTGGATCAGTTTTTGATAGTCTTTAACACCTGTGACAGCTAATGTTTTGATTGCCCCAGCTGAGATTCCATTGACCCGAATTCCTTTAGGCGAGAACTCAGCTGCCAAATAACGGATAGCAGCTTCAAGAGAAGCTTTCGCAATACCCATCATGTTATAATTCGGGATTGCGCGTTCTGAACCTAGATAAGTCATGCTAACGATCCCGCTGTTTGGTGCAAGAAACGGTTGTGCGTATTTTGATACAGCAATTAAAGAGTAGCTGCTGATATCTTGAGCTAATTGATAGCCGTCTCTGGAAATATCAGACACATTTCCGGACAATTCTTCTTTGTTGGCGTAAGCAACTGCATGGACAAGGCCGTGGATCTCCCCAGCATATTCACCGATGGCATTCATTGCTTTTTCGATGCTTTCGTCGCTAGAAACATCACATTCTACAGTGAATGCTTCTTCGCCGACCAATTTGACTAATGATTTTTTCATTCGTTCATTTTGGTAAGTATAGATAATTTCTGCCCCTTGTTTCAACATTGCTTCAGCACAACCCCAAGCAATGCTTTTTTTGTTAGCGACGCCCATAATGACGATTTTTTTTCCTTCTAGAAATGACATAATGACTCTCCTTTGTTTCTGATAAAAATTTGATAGTCGTAAAAAAATAGAGAATAATAGCTAAAATAACTTCTTGATTTCTTAATTATTAGTCAAAATGTTTTGATTGTCAAACTATTTTTTCTTAAATTAAAAAAAGATTGCTAAATATTTAGGAATATGATACTTTGATAGTCAAAGTAATGAAAATGGCAATTGCCTGAAAGAAGGAGTTTAATTATGTCTTACGTATTATCTGCTACTGAAGTAATGGAATTGATTCCTAATCGTTATCCTATTTGTTATATTGATTATGTAGATACTTTAGAACCAGGAAAAAAGATCGTTGCGACAAAAAATGTAACAATCAATGAAGATTTTTTCCAAGGTCACTTTCCTGACAATCCAGTGATGCCGGGTGCGTTGATTCTAGAAACACTGGCACAAGCAGGTTCGATACTTATCCTAAAATCAGAAGAGTTTCTAGGAAAAAGAGCTTATATCGGTGGGATCAATAAGGCCAAATTCCGTCAAAAAGTTGTTCCAGGAGATGTGCTGAAATGTCATTTTGAAATCACCAAAATGAAGGGATCAGTCGGTACAGCGTTATCTGCAGCATATGTAGATGATAAAAAAGTCTGTGAGTGCGAGTTCACGTTCATCGTCAACCAAAATGCTTGACTATAAAACCTGATATAGCAAAACAAAAGGAAGCTTACTTGCTTTTTATGTAAAAAGAAGACGCCTGAATCTTAGCATACGTTGTCATCTATGCAGGATTCAGACGTTATTTTTTTATTTTTGTTTTGCTTCTTGCAGTATATTGATTTTATCGATTTTTACTTCTTCTTTTGGTTTGTCTGAACTATCTGTTTCGATATTTGCAATAGCATCCACGACATCCATTCCTTCAATCACTTGGCCGAAGACAGTATAATGGCCATCTAGTGAAGGATAACCGCCGTTTTTATAAGCGTCGATGATTGCTTGAGGATAGTCGTCTTTTAAAAGACCATCATGCATATCATCTGTATTTTGAACGATAAAGAACTGGCTGCCGTTACTGTTAGGATCTTGTGAGCGAGCCATAGATAACGCACCTCTTATATTATAAAGGTGGTTGTTGATCTCTGTTTCAAATCCTTCTCCCCAAATGCTTTCCCCTCCAGTGCCATCGCCTTTAGGATCGCCACCTTGGATCATGAAATCTTTGATGACGCGATGGAAAGTCAGTCCGTTGTAGTAACCGTCTTTTGCATGTGTCATAAAGTTTTCAACCGCTTTTGGTGCATATTCGGGAAATAATTTGATTTTGATTGTGCCTTTATTCGTCACCATTTCGACCAGATCTTCATTTTTGGCGACATCTTTCGTCAATTGTGGTAATTCCAATGCGTTCAAATCGACGCTACTGGCAGTCGTGCTTTCCGCAGTAGATGTACTTTTTGAACTTTCTGTAGACGAACTAGAAGAAGTCGTGTTGTTTGCAGAACAACCAGCAGCAAACAGCAATGCTGCTGCTAAACTAATACTTAAAATAACTTTATTTTTCTTCATAACTGTTCCTTTCCAATTTACTATTTTGTTATCTTTAATGATAACAAAATAGAGGGAAAATACCTACTTAAATTATTGGAATTTATCATTTATTTTAAAAGAAAAAGAAAAGGTGTAGACCATTTACTTTGTGTTTGCTATAATGTAAGTGGATACAAAAACGAAAAGATGCAGGAGGAAATGGTAATATGGGAAAATTAGGAATCTCGATTTATCCAGAACGGTCAACATTTGAAAAGGACAAAGCGTACTTGGATTTAGCTCATAAGTATGGGTATAAACGGGTTTTTACCAGTTTGCTGCAGATCAATGATGATAAAGAAAAAGTTCTTTCAGAATTTAAAGAAGTAGTTGATTACGCGAATAGCCTAGGCATGGAAGTAATGGTTGATATCAATCCAGCGTTATTTGAACAGTTGGAGATTTCTTACGATGACTTATCTTTTTTCCATAAGATGGGTGCTTACGGGGTCCGCTTAGATATCGGATTCACAGGAGCAGAAGAAGCAAAAATGACGCGCAATCCTTTTGGTATCAAAATCGAGATCAATATGAGTTCGGGCACGAATTACGTTGACAACATCATGAGTTATTCGCCAAACACGGATAATTTATTAGGTTCTCATAATTTTTATCCTCATCGATACTCTGGTTTAGGATACGAACACTTTGTTTTTTGTTCAGAAAAATTCAGAAAATATAATTTGAATACGATGGCATTCGTCAATTCGCAATCTGCTGAGTTTGGCCCTTGGCCTACGCAAGATGGCTTGTGCACGCTGGAAGACCACCGAGATCTTGAAATTGCGACACAAGTGAAGCATTTAATCCTTACGGGATTGATTGATGATATTTCTATTGGAAATGCGTACGCAAGTGAAGAAGAATTGAAAGAAATGGCAGAAGCATTTAACGCGGATTATCCAACATTGAAAGTAGATACGGAAGAAGGTATTACAGAAAACGAACGAATCTGCTTGTTTGATAACCTTCATAGTTATCGAGGGGATCGCTCAGAATATATCCTTCGTTCAACGATGACTCGTGTATACTACAAAGATAAAGATTTCCCGCCTCATAATACGCGAGATATGCATCATGGGGATGTACTGATTGACAATGAAGGGTACGGTCAATACAAAGGAGAAACACAAATCGCCTTGAAGGATATGAAAAACGACGGACGTGTCAATGTTGTAGGAAGAATCTCCGATGACGAATTATTCCTCCTTGACTTTTTGAAACCATGGTCAAGCTTTAAATTAATTGAAAATAAAAAATAGATAATTAGTTATTGCAGAAATAATCCGCTAGAAATAGCCAGTTATTTCTGCTTTTTTATTTTGTTTTTTTATAGGTTATAAAAATGAACATTGCATAGTAGAGATTCTTTGATTATACTAATTCAAGGTTATATGAAAAAAGAGAAATGAGATGGATGATTTATGAAACTTTGGATGAAAATCCTTTTAGGCGTCGCTTTAGCTCTGATTGTTGCGTTAGTGTTTGCAGGAAATTATTTTTATAATTATGCTGTTGTGCCTTCTGAGAAAGACTTTTTAGACGAAGATACACCTGGTACAACACAGACATCCAAAGAAACGGATGCACATAAATGGTTTAGTTCAAAAGAAAACCGAAGCGATTGGACCATCACTTCAAAAGACGGTCTGAAATTATCAGCGATTTATCTTCCTGCTGAAACGAAAAGTGAAAAAACAGCTCTTGTGGCTCATGGCTATATGGG
Source organism: Enterococcus sp. E4-150 (assembly GCF_035726465.1). Classification (NCBI taxonomy): domain Bacteria; kingdom Bacillati; phylum Bacillota; class Bacilli; order Lactobacillales; family Enterococcaceae; genus Enterococcus; species Enterococcus sp. E4-150. Next base: position 27,589 of record NZ_JAPRGK010000004.1, read on the forward strand.
AAACGCTGAAACGATGACCAATTACGCAAAGATGTTTCATGATATGGGTTACAATGTCCTTGTTCCTGATGCAAGAGGACATGGAAAAAGCGAAGGGGATTACATTGGATTTGGATGGCCAGAGCGTAAAGACTATGTACAGTGGATAAACAAAGTGCTAGAAAACAATGGAAAATCGCAAGAAATCGTTCTATACGGTGTCAGCATGGGAGCAGCAACAGTTATGATGACTAGCGGAGAAAAACTACCAGATAATGTGAAAGCAATCATTGAAGATTGCGGTTATTCTTCCGTCCATGATGAGCTTGCCTATCAGCTAGACGATATGTTTAGTCTTCCAGCATTTCCGCTTATGCAAGTAACAAGTCTAGTGACAAAAGTCCGTGCTGGCTACTTTTTCGGTGAAGCAAATGCAGTGGAACAATTGAAGAAAAACCAGCGCCCAATGCTCTTTATACATGGAGACGAAGATACATTTGTACCATTTGAAATGTTAGATAAGGTCTATCGTGCAACGAAGGGACCAAAAGAAAAGTATGTTGTAAAAGGAGCCGAGCATGCGGAAGCATACAAGACAGATCCTGAAAAATATCAGCAAGTAGTCCAACAATTTTTAAGCCAATATGTTCATTGAACGAGTTTAAAAGTAGGGGATGAAAAGAAAGAAGCCTTTGACTGGATCCAGTCAAAGGCTTCTTTTATCGATTGATCTATCAAATTACAAGTTAGCGAATTTTTCTAGTAAGCGAATCATTTGGCAAGTAAATCCATACTCATTGTCATACCATGCAACAGTTTTAACAAGTTGGAAATCACCAGCAGTTGTTACTTCTGTTTGCGTTGGGTCAAAGATCGAACCTTGAGTTGTTCCAATGACATCGCTAGAAACGATTTGACGGTCATCATACCCGAATGAAGGATTGTCAACTGTGTGTTTTTTGATTGCTTCGTTTACTTGATCAGCAGTTACTTTTGTTTTCAATACTGAAACCAATTCAGTTAATGAACCATCAACGACTGGAACACGTTGTGCGTGTCCTTGTAATTTTCCTTGTAGCTCAGGGATAACTAAGCCGATTGCTTTCGCAGCACCAGTAGAATGTGGGATAGTATTGTCAGCAGCTGAACGAGCAGCACGCAAATTACCGCCTTTTACAGGTCCATCTAAGAGCATTTGTGTGGAAGTGTAGGCATGAACTGTTGTCATTGTACCAACTTCGATCCCAAATTCATTATTTAAGAAATAAGCCATAGGTGCTAAACAGTTTGTTGTACATGAACCTGCTGAGATGATTTTGTCGTTTTCATCTAATGTATCATCATTGACGTTATAGACGATGGTTTTCATAGCACCAGCTGGGGCAGAAATAACTACTCGTTTGACACCAGCATCTAAATGCGCTTTTGCTTTTTCTTCAGATGTATAAAAACCAGTACATTCTAGTACGATATCTACACCGTTTTCTTTTGCCCAAGGGATTTTGCTTGCGTCGGGTTCTGCATAAACACGAGTTGCTTCGCCATCCACTACGATTGAGTCTTCTGTTGCAGTAACTGTGCCAGGATAAGTACCATGAGTAGAGTCAAATTGCAATAATTGTGCTAACATAGTTGGACTTGTTAAGTCGTTGATTGCTACTACTTCAATATCATCTGAGACTTCTTTGATGCGGCGGAAAGCCAGACGGCCAATACGCCCAAATCCGTTAATACCTACTTTTACTGTCATATCAAAAGTTCCTCCTTTATTAGGGGTGCTGTGAAACGGCATCCTCAATTAATACAATTAATACACTGTTATTCTGCTACGCAAAGAATATTTTGTCAAAAAATTATACTTGGTAGCAGAAAAAAGGTTGGAAACCTTACCAAATGATAAAAAAAGAAGAAGGTAAACAATCTTTTTGCTGAAATGATAGACAAAATCAGATTTCACCGATAAAATAAGTAAGACTTTTGTTTATTGTGGAAATTCAGGCAGTCAAATAAATAAATGAATAATAGGAGGACTTAATTATGTCCATGTTTTTAGATCAAGTAACGATCGATGTGAAAGCTGGCAAGGGCGGAGACGGAATGGTTGCATTTCGTCGCGAAAAATACGTTCCTGACGGCGGACCGGCTGGCGGAGACGGTGGTCGTGGCGGCGATGTCATCTTGATCGTCGATGAAGGGTTACGTACATTGATGGATTTTCGGTTCAATCGCCATTTCAAAGCGCAGCCAGGTGAAAATGGGATGAGTAAAGGGATGCACGGTCGTGGTTCAGAAGATACCTATGTTAAAGTACCACAAGGAACCACTGTCCGAGATGCGGAGACTGGTGCTCTTTTAGGAGATTTAATTGAAAATGGTCAAACACTAGTTGTGGCAAAAGGTGGACGCGGTGGACGAGGGAATATCCGTTTTGCCTCTCCTCGGAATCCTGCACCGGAAATTGCTGAAAACGGTGAACCAGGACAAGAGCGAAAAATCGAACTAGAATTGAAAGTATTGGCAGACGTTGGACTTGTAGGTTTTCCATCTGTCGGGAAATCGACTTTACTATCCGTTATTTCATCTGCTCGTCCAAAAATCGGCGCTTATCATTTCACGACGCTCGTCCCTAATCTAGGAATGGTTACTACAAGTGATGGCAGAAGTTTTGCCGCAGCAGACTTGCCAGGCTTGATTGAAGGAGCTTCGCAAGGTGTTGGGCTGGGTACACAATTCCTTCGTCATATCGAAAGAACACGAGTAATTTTACATGTGATCGATATGAGTGGGATGGAAGGACGAGATCCTTATGAAGACTATCTTGCCATCAACAAAGAATTATCTACTTATAACTTACGCTTGCTAGAGCGTCCGCAAATCATCGTGGCAAACAAAATGGATATGCCGGATGCACAGGAAAATCTAGTGAAATTCAAAGAACAGCTGAACAAGGAAAAAGAAGATGAATTTGCTGATGACATCCCAGTATTTCCAATTTCTGGAGTGACTCGACAAGGATTGGACGCGTTATTGAATGCTACAGCAGATTTGTTAGAAGTAACGCCAGAATTCCCATTGTACGAAGAAGAACTGGAAGAAGAAACTGTACACTATGGATTCAATCCAGAAGGTCCTGAGTTCCAAATCGATCGTGATTCAGATGCAACGTGGATCTTATCTGGTGAGAAGATCGAAAAATTATTCCAAATGACAAATTTCGATCATGATGAAACAGTGATGCGTTTTGCTCGTCAATTACGTGGTATGGGTGTGGATGAAGCTCTTCGGGCACGCGGTGCGAAAGATGGCGACCTTGTACGTATCGGTGAGTTTGAATTTGAATTTGTCGAATAGGCAAGCAAATAAAAACAAATACCAAAAAATATAGATTCAGATTTAAGGGAGGTTGTGACAGAAGTGGTCAGCTTCAAGAACGCCGTTTATTCGGAAAAAGGAGCTGTGATACGACTTTTGTCACAGCCCTATTTTATTGGAAAAAAAGAGTGCTTTTCTTTTCTTATTTTACAATTAAAGGTAAAATAAATAACAAGAAGGTATGAAAGGGGTGTTTTTAATGAGCAAACGAGTAATCATTTTAAATTTTCAAGTAGAAAGCCAGGCATATCAGGCATTTTCAGAAATCAAAAAGTTACATGCTGTTCGTTCGATTAAAGGAGAACAGATGGCAGTTGTCAGCCATGATCCTAATGGGACACATCAATTCAAAATAGAAGATTTTATCGACTTTACCGGTAATAACAAATCTTCTACGGGTGGATTAATCGGAATGTTGGTTGGTGTATTAGGTGGTCCGCTAGGGATTTTATTAGGATGGTTTGCCGGAGGAATGATCGGTGCGACACAAGATGCCAAAGAAATAAAAGATGCCCAGACCGTGTTCGACTTTGTAGGAAATAAAATCGGTGAAGGAGCTACAGGACTGATCTTGATTGCTGATGAAGAGGACAATCGCCCACTGAATCAATTGGTAATGATGGAATTAGGCGGAGAAATTACCCGCTTGGATTATGAAGATGTCGAAAAAGATGTGCATGATGCGAAAGAAGCTGAAAATCATGCGAAAGAAGCTGCACAAAAGACTTGGAAGGACAAACATCCGCAAACTTCCAACGACAATGAAAGTTCTGGATCTTCAAATTAATAAAAAACAGCAGAGGATCTCAAACGGGTTCGCTGCTGTTTTTATAGTAATTTTCAAAGAAAACGCTATCGCTTTAGAACGTTATTTTTAATTTGAACCCATTCTCGACTTACGGTTGATTATCCCTTCTTTTTACCCTAAAATTAAATAGGAACTTAAAGAAAGTCAGGTAGATTATGGAATTACAATTTTTAGGAACAGGTGCAGGTGTTCCTGCAAAACATAGAAATGTGACAAGTATAGCATTAAAACTTTTAGACGAGCGCAATGAAGTTTGGTTGTTCGACTGTGGCGAAGGCACGCAAATGCAGATTTTGCGAACGACTATTCGTCCGAGAAAAATCGGTAAAATTTTCATTACACATTTACACGGCGATCATATTTTTGGACTTCCCGGGCTCATCAGCAGCCGGTCATTTCAAGGTGGGGATACGCCATTAGAGATTTACGGGCCAAAAGGGATAGAGGAATACATAAAAGTCTCTTTAGGTATTTCGCAAACGCGTTTAAGTTATCCGCTGAAATTCATTGAGCTAAATGAAACAGCCCCGATTTTTACTGATCAGCAATTTTCTGTTTATACAAAAAAACTAAATCATGGGATCGACAGTTTTGGTTATCGTGTGGTTGAACATGATCATAAAGGAGAATTGCAGGTGGATCGTCTAAAAGAATTAGGTATTCCAGCTGGACCACTGTACGGCAAACTGAAGCAAGGTGAAACGATCCAACTAGAAGATGGGCGAACGATCAATGGAAAAGATTTCGTAGGTCCAGATAAAAAAGGACGAATCGTGACTATTTTAGGCGATACGAGAAAAACACATAATTCCGTTGTGCTTGCGGAAAATAGCGATATTCTGGTACATGAAAGCACATTTAATAAAGATGAAGCAAGAATGGCGCACAACTATTTCCATTCCACGACTCATCAAGCTGCTGAAGTTGCAAAAGAAGCGCAGGCAAAACGGCTGCTACTTACTCATATTAGTGCGAGATATTTAGGAAAAGCAGCTTTAGAGCTTGAAAAAGAAGCACAAGAAGTGTTTGAAAACACGACGATCATGAAAGATTTTGATAGCATTGAGATTCCATTTAGCGAGGAGGAAGAGGCATGAATTTAGAAGATAAAGTTGTTTTAGTAACGGGTAGTTCAGGCGGTCTGGGCGCACAAATCTGTTATGAAGCAGCAAAGCAAGGAGCAATCGTTATAAGTTGCGCACGAAGAATGGCATTTGTAGAAGGTGTCAGAGACGAGTGCAGACGCTTGAGCGGCAAAGAGGCTTATGCTTTCAAGGTAGACGTCAGCAATCCTGAAAGCGTGGACGAATTATATGAAAAGGTGATGGAAGAAGTCGGGCGCGTCGATATTCTGGTAAACAATGCGGGTTTTGGGATTTTCGAAGACTTCCTTACATTCGACCTTGGAAAAGCATACGATATGTTTGAAGTCAACATCTTAGGAATGATGGTTTTGACACAAAAATTTGCGATCGATATGGCAGAAAGAAGACAAGGTCATATCATTAATATCGCCTCTATGGCTGGAAAAATGGCAACTGCAAAATCAACGGTTTATTCTGCCACGAAATTTGCAGTCCTTGGCTTCTCCAACGCTTTGCGATTAGAATTGAAACCACTTGGCGTAGCTGTTACGACAGTGAATCCAGGTCCAATCGAGACAGATTTCTTCGATAAGGCTGATCCAAGCGGAAGCTATTTGGAAAAAGTCGGACAAATCGTTTTAGAACCTGCCAAGTTGGCAAAAATGATCGTCCGCAATATGAGACATCCAAAACGGGAAATCAATCAACCGTTTATTTTAGAAGTTGCATCAAAATTTTATACGCTGTTTCCAACGATTGGTGATTATTTAGCCAGCGGAATTTTTAACAAAAAGTAGGTGAAGGAATTGAAAAAGCAAAGCAATGTGATTCTTGGATTTGTTTTAGTTTTGATTATTGTTCTTTTTGCTGTATTGAACAATAAAAATGTTCCTGTAAGTTTTGGCTTCACTTCCTTTTCTGCGCCATTGATCTTAGTGATCATCGGTTCTGCGCTGATTGGTGCACTGATTGTATTTTTGACTGCTTCGGCAACACTATGGCAGCAAAAAAAGCAAATCAAACAGCTGACTCAGGAAATGTCAGAATATCAAACAGAACTTCAAAAGAAAATTGAAGAAGCAAAAGAAGAACAGCAACGCGAGTTTAGAAACGAACGTGCGGAGTTGGAAGCTGCTTATCAGGCGGAGTTACAAGCGAAAACCGCACAAATCAGTCAATTGAAAGCGCCGGAAGAACAAAAAACTCAATCGCCCAAACAAAGCTTCAATTATTTTGACTAATAGGGATATTTCATAAATGCGTACAAAAGATCAGGTCCTGCTGAACATCTGTCTAGCGGATCTGATCTGTTTTTATTCTTTCTTTCTGCTTTTTTTTGCTGATTTCCTTTGCTATAATAACTAAGTTAGGAGTGAGAAAGTGAGACAAGCAAATTTTGATTGGAAGTTAAGCGAGACAGAGCCTTCTGAATCCTTTCTCCAAATGATCCGTGAACTGAAATTATCTCCATTTGTCGGTAAGTTACTGTGGCAAAGAGGTTACCATGAGGAAAAGGATATCAACCGATTTTTACATCCAAAGGAACAAGAATTACATGATCCGTATCTGATGCACGATATGGATAAAGCAATCAGCCGAATCCAAGAAGCTGTAATCAGTGGAGAAAAAATCCTCGTTTACGGTGATTATGACGCAGATGGGATCACCAGTGCAACGGTAATGAAAGAAACACTGGAATTACTTGGTGCAGAAGTAGAAGTATTCCTGCCAAATCGATTTGAGCATGGGTATGGACCAAACCAATCGGTATACCAAGAAAAGATCGAAGAAGGAATCCAGTTGATCATCACTGTTGATAACGGGGTAGCAGGAAATGATGCGGTAGCATACGCTCAGCAAGCTGGTGTAGACGTGATCATTACAGATCATCACGAACTACCTGAGAATTTACCAGACGCTTATGCGATTGTTCACCCTCGTCATCCAGCGGGGCACTATCCATTTCCAGATTTGGCAGGAGTCGGAGTAGCATTCAAAGTAGCTTCTGCATTATTGGAAGAACCGCCTGTAGAATTTTTGGATTTAGTAGCGATAGGAACGATCGCCGATTTAGTTTCATTGACTGATGAGAATCGAATCCTTGTTTCATTAGGAATCGATGCCATTCATCATTCAGAACGGATAGGACTTCAGGCGCTATTTGAAGAAAGCGGCGTAAAAATGAGGGACGCAGACGAAACAACGATCGGTTTTTCGATTGCTCCCAGACTAAATGCAATCGGTCGGATGGGCGATCCACGTCCTGCCGTCTCGTTACTTGCGACGTTTGATGAAGAGGAAGCATCCGTTCAAGCAAAAAAATTGAATGAGATCAATGAAGAAAGAAAAGCAATCGTAGAGCAGATAACACAAGAAGCATTAGCGATGGTCAATAAGGAGAATCATATCCATCTATTGGTAAACCGAGGATGGCATGAAGGCGTTTTGGGCATTGTTGCTGGGAAAATAATGAATGAAACGGGTAAACCAACGCTTGTCCTTACTTTAAAAGAAGATGGATCAGCTAAAGGATCTGGACGTAGTATTGAAGCCTTGAATCTTTTTGAAATGCTTGACCAGATGCGAGATTTATTTACTTACTTCGGAGGACATCATGCAGCAGTCGGTTTAACGATGCCAAGTGAAAATGTCACTATACTACAGGAGAAGATGAACCAATATATAGTCGATCATCAAATTGACTTGATGAGAGGGCCTGAGTTGAGAATTGATGAAGTATTGCTGCCAAATGAAGTAACAGTAGAGCGAATTGATGAGCTGAAACTATTGGCGCCATTTGGTACGGATAATCCTTTGCCTCAGTTTTTATTTCGACAAGTCCAAGCAGAAAATATCAAAAAAATCGGAGCAAACCAACAGCATCTGAAATTTGTCCTTTCCGATGCATCGAGTCAGCTTGATGCGGTCGCTTTTGGTTTTGGTACTCAAGAAGAAGAACTGCTGAATAATCAGGTAGATGTGGTAGGAAAGCTTTCGATCAATGAATGGAACGGGCGTAAGAAACCGCAGCTGATGGTATCTGATTTTTCTGTGGGTGGTCTGCAAGTATTTGATTGGCGGGCAAAACGTTTCCGTGAACAGAGCCGAACGTCGGAAGGTAGCCTTTATTTAGCATTTGATTCTTCGACGTTGAAATTCGTGCCTGAGATTATCCAGGAAGCTGCGATTGTTTTCGAAGGACTAGATTCTGTAAAGGCAATAATTGAAAAAAGAAAACCGAACTCTCTAGTTGTTATGGATTGTCCAGATGATTTAGCGGATCTGAAAGAAGTTTTTCGGTCTTATTCATTCAATCGTGTTTATCTGATGGGGATTTCGCCTGATGAGGCCTATTTGAATGGGGTAGGCACAAGAGAACAGTACGCAAAATTGTTTAAACTGATCCATTCTCAAGAACGAATTGATATACGTCATAAAATAAAAGCAATAGCTCAATATTTGCGTATCCCTGAAAAATTATTAATTTTTATGATACAGGTGTTTTTTGAATTGAAATTTGTTACAATAGAGAACGGTGTTTTACAAAAAGTCGCTAGCCCAGAAAGTCATCCTTTGACTGAGAGCAGATTATACCAGCGGCGGCTCAATAAAATCAAAGTTGAGGAATTTTTGCTTTTGAGCGATATTCCTACCATAAAGAAATGGTTAACAACCTAGGAGGAAACAAAGAGTGGATTTAAAAGATTATATTGCCAGTATTCCCGACTATCCGTCAAAAGGAATTGTGTTTCGAGATATTTCCCCACTGATGGCAGATGGTGACGCTTATCGGGAAGCTACGAAGCAAATCGTAAATTATGCAAAAGAAAAACGAATTGATATGGTAGTTGGGCCAGAAGCCCGTGGATTCATCGTAGGATGTCCTGTTGCTTATGAGTTAGGAGTCGGTTTTGCCCCAGTCCGCAAAAAAGGGAAGTTACCTCGAGAAACCATCGAAGTGACTTATGGATTAGAATATGGAACAGATACATTGACATTGCATAAGGATGCCATTAAACCAGGTCAACGTGTGCTAATTTGTGACGATTTACTAGCTACTGGAGGAACAATCAAAGCGACGATCGAACTGATCGAACAATTAGGCGGTGTAGTCGTAGGCTGCGCATTTTTGATCGAATTGATGGATCTTCATGGACGCGACAAAATCAAAGGATATGACATCATTACATTAATGGAATATTAAGCAGAAAAAAGAAGCTATTCTTGATGTTATTCTTAAAGAAGCGATTTTAAAGCGACCCTCAAAAGTCAGATTCTCTATCTGACTTTTGAGGGTCGCTATTTTTTTATAAATGGAAACAAGCAAAGACCAGTAGAAGTTTAAAAAATCACTTTTTCCGCAATTTGACTTAATACCGAAAAACTGGCTTTAGAACACCGTTTATTCGAAAAAAGGATGTGACCGATTTTTGTCACACCTCCGTAAAAGTTTAACTTCTTGTCTTTTGAATAATTAGCAGTCAATCCTTATTATGATTGCCTGGATCTGTAGTAGGGCTCATGATAGAAATGATCTTCATGAATTCTGCGCCGCTCAGATTGACGGTACTTCTTTTCATCCCACAACATGAACCACAAAGTAAATAACGGAACAAACACAAGTAAAGCTGGACGTATGCCGAAATTACCAATAATAATACCTAAAAACAAAACAGTTAATACTAAGCCAAGACGTCTCATTGATTTCATGAATTCTCACCTCGTTAATTTATGCGAACAATTGTTCGTATATTTAGTATACGAATATTTGTTCGGTTTGTAAAGAGGGAAGTGATAAAAATTTGAAAGAAGAAGAACCTGGGCGAAAAAAGAGTTTGAGACCATCGTCTCAAACTCTTTTAAAAAAGTTTTCTTTTATTAGTAGCAATTAATAGATATGACTACGATAAAGTCCTACTACTCGTCCTAATATAGATACTTGATCTAAGATGATTGGTTCGAGCAAGTCGTTTTCAGGCTGCAGACGGAAAAAGTTCTTTTCTTTATAGAATCGTTTGCAAGTCGCTTCGTCCTCGGCAGTCATTGCAATGACAATATCGCCATTTTGAGCAGTTTCTTGCTTCCGAACGATCACGTTGTCACCATCCAAGATCCCAGCATTGATCATACTATCTCCACGAATTGTCAGCATAAAGAGACTGCCTTCTTCGGAAGAAAGATTAGGAGGGATTGGAAAGAAGTCTGAAGCATCCTCTACTGCTAAAATGGGTTCTCCAGCTGTTACGACGCCAAGTACTGGAATAGTTGTTGGACGAATCCCAATCTTTTCTAAACCTTGTTTTGTCAACTCGATTGCACGAGGTTTCGTCGGATCTCTTTGGATAAACCCTTTTTTTTCAAGCCGTGCAAGATGACCGTGAACAGTAGAAGTAGAAGAAAGCTGAACAGCTTCCCCGATTTCACGGACAGTCGGCGGGTATCCTTTTTGGGTTACTTGTTCATGGATATATCGTAAGACTTCGATTTGTCTTGATTCAGTTTGTCGGGCCACAAGGTACACCTTCTTTCACTTGATAAATAAATAGTACCATATAAAAAGCGCTAAATCAAACGAATGTTCGTATTTTATTTAGTTTATCTAGTTGTTTTTTTTTCAGTTTTTATATAATATGAAGGAGAGTAAAAGGAGGGCTGAGCATGCTGTCACCTGAAAAAATAGAGCGGATCAATGAACTTGCACGTAAAAAGAAGGAAAATGGTCTCTCAAAAGCCGAAGAACAAGAACAAATCAACTTACGCAAAGAGTATTTGGAAGCTTTTCGTTCCGGTATGCGTCATCATATCGAAGGAATGAAAGTCGTCGATCCTGAGGGCAATGACGTGACCCCGGAAAAATTAAAAGAAATCCAAAAGAAAAAAGGCTTACACAACCGAAATGACAACTTTTAGTAAAAAATACTGAAAAAGATTGCTTTTTCGTGTGACATCTTATAGAATGAAAGTGTAAGAAATAAAGGTAAAAAAAACCTAAATTAATAGGAGGGGTTATTTTGTTTGACAAAATTGACCAACTTGGCGTTAACACAATTCGTACACTAAGTATTGAAGCAGTCCAAAAAGCAAACTCAGGACATCCTGGATTGCCGATGGGCGCAGCACCTATGGCATATGCGTTATGGACAAAACACCTGAAAGTAAATCCAACGACATCAAAAAACTGGGCTGACCGCGACCGTTTCGTTCTTTCGGCAGGACATGGGTCAGCAATGTTGTATAGCTTGCTTCATTTAGCTGGCTATCAAGTGACAATCGATGATTTGAAACAATTCCGTCAATGGGATTCTAAAACACCAGGACATCCTGAAGTACATCATACAGATGGTGTAGAAGCCACTACAGGGCCATTAGGACAAGGGATTGCAATGGCTGTCGGTATGGCAATGGCAGAAGCGCACCTTGCAGCAACGTATAACAAAGAAAACTTTAATGTGATGGATCACTATACGTATGCAATATGCGGTGACGGAGACTTGATGGAAGGGGTATCTCAAGAAGCAAGTTCGATGGCAGGTCATATGAAACTAGGGAAATTGATCGTTTTATACGATTCAAACGATATTTCACTAGACGGTCCAACTTCAAAAGCTTTCACAGAAAACGTTGGTGCTCGCTATGAAGCATATGGCTGGCAACATATCTTAGTGAAAGACGGAAATGACCTAGAAGCAATCTCTAAAGCGATTGAAGAAGCAAAAGCTGAAACAGACAAACCAACATTGATCGAAGTAAAAACAGTCATCGGCTATGGTGCTCCTAAAGAAGGAACATCTGCTGTTCATGGTGCTCCTATTGGTGAAGATGGCATCAAGATGGCTAAAGAAGTTTATGGTTGGGAGTATCCAGATTTCACTGTTCCAGAAGAAGTAGCTGCCCGCTTCCATCAAACGATGATAGAAGAAGGACAAAAAGCTGAAGATGCATGGAATGAAATGTTTGCCAATTATAAAAAAGCTTATCCTGAATTAGCACAACAATTTGAAGATGCTTTTGATGGCAAACTACCAGAAAACTGGGATGCAGAATTGCCAACTTATGAAGTTGGAAGCAGTCAAGCAAGCCGTGTTTCAAGTAAAGAAGTCATCCAAGAATTATCGAAAGCTATACCAAGCTTCTGGGGTGGTTCAGCGGACTTGTCAGGTTCCAATAATACAATGGTGGCTGCAGATAAAGATTTCACTCCTGAACATTATGAAGGACGCAACATCTGGTTCGGTGTCCGCGAATTTGCAATGGCTTCGGCTATGAATGGTATCCAACTTCATGGCGGAACTCGTATCTACGGTGGAACATTCTTTGTCTTTGTCGATTATCTAAGACCAGCAGTTCGTTTAGCAGCAATCCAACATACTCCTGTTGTTTACGTCTTAACACATGACTCGGTTGCTGTCGGAGAAGACGGACCAACGCACGAACCGATTGAACAACTAGCATCTGTTCGCTGCATGCCTGGTGTTCAAGTGATTCGTCCGGCAGACGGAAATGAAACACGTGCTGCTTGGAAAGTAGCGATGGAGACAACAGATGCGCCTACTATCCTTGTATTGAGTCGTCAAAACCTTCCAGTATTGCCTTCTACAAAAGAAGTAGCAGATGAAATGGTGAAAAAAGGCGCGTATGTTCTTTCTCCATCACAAGGAGAAACACCAGAAGGTATTTTGATTGCAACAGGTTCTGAAGTTGATTTGGCTGTGAAAGCTCAAAAAGAATTGGCTGAAAAAGGCAAAGATGTTTCTGTTGTTTCTATGCCAAGCTTTGACCTCTTTGAAAAACAATCTTCTGAATATAAAGAAAGTGTACTGCCTAAATCAGTGAAGAAACGTGTGGCTATCGAAGCTGCTGCATCATTTGGATGGGAACGCTACGTAGGAACAGAGGGCGCAACGATTACAATCGATCATTTCGGTGCATCTGCCCCTGGCACTAAAATTTTAGAAGAATTTGGATTTACAGTAGAAAATGTCGTGAATACGTACAATCAACTAACATAGATCCAAGCAATTGTTTGACTGATAAGAACAGCTGTCTGCAAGTTGGAGACAGCTGTTCTTTATGTGTTAGAAGAATAAATCAATATTACTTTTCGTTTTCGGCTATGTTACATTTAAATGACAAAACAAAGAATTCTTCGGATTAGTTTGTGTTTCTTGAGAATTAAAAGTATAATTTAATTAATTAAGTTTGTTTTAAGAAGAGAACTTTTTATTAAGTTTTTTTATTTTGAGGAGGAATTTGAATGCAAGAGCTGAAGACCCGCAGTGCCCGGCACCATAGACCTAAAAGAAAAATGGTGATCAATAAAAAAGCGATTGCTCCTTTAATTGGAACGAGTCTTTTAGTTGGGCCGATGATGGTTACAGCGGTACCGCAACATGTTTATGCAGATGAACAAGGATCTCAAACAGTCGCTGATCCTCAAGCGTTTATCGATCAAATCGGCTGGTCTGCGTCAGAAGTTGCTGCAAGTAATGACTTGTATGCTTCAGTCATGATCGCTCAAGCGTTGTTGGAAAGTGCATATGGCACTTCCGGATTAGCTAGTGCGCCAAATTATAATCTATTCGGTGTGAAAGGAAGCTATAACGGACAGGTCGTTTATATGGCAACCAAAGAATATGTAAACGGACAATGGGTAACGATGAATGAACCATTCCGAAAATATTCTTCTTATTGGGAATCCTTCCAAGACCATGCGAATGTTCTTCGTTCAACCAGTTTTTCCACGGGCGATTATCATTATGCTGGCGTGTGGAAAAGCAATACAACAAGTTTTTATGATGCAACAGCGTACTTGACAGGTCGTTATGCTACCGATCCAAATTATGGGGCCAAATTGAACTCATTGATTAATACTTATAATTTAACCCGTTTTGATACGCCATCAACAGGTTCGGCTACAACAACCACAAGTACAACAACAACGACTACTACGACGACTTCAACGTCATCATCTTCAACAACAGATGTAAATACAAATAATGGTCAGACATATACAGTCGTGTCAGGTGATACGCTATGGGATATTGCACAAAAACTTGGCATGTCTGTTGATGATCTAATGGCGAAAAATGGCATGTCTATGTCCAGTTATTCTTTATTAGTTGGTCAAGAACTAAACGTTTGATTTAGATAAAAAGGCAAAGAAACTACCATATATGGTATATCTTTGTCTTTTTTTTGCTAGTTAAAGACGAATCACTCGCCATAAATGAACAGATTGTATTATGATAAGTAAGAAGAGCAAAGACAAGGAGGAATTGAAGATGACAGCTATCTATAACTCAGTCACCGAATTGATTGGCAAAACGCCAATCGTCAAATTAAATAAAATCGTACCAGAAGATTCAGCAGATGTTTTTGTAAAGCTTGAGTTTTTTAATCCAGGAGGAAGTGTAAAAGATCGTATTGCTTTAAGTATGATAGAAAAAGCAGAACACGATGGTCTACTGAAACCAGGTGATACTATCATTGAACCTACTTCTGGAAATACAGGAATCGGATTGTCGATGGTAGGAGTTGCAAAAGGATATAAAGTAATCATCGTGATGCCTGAGACGATGAGTATCGAAAGACGTTTATTGATGAAAGGGTACGGCGCAGAGTTGATTTTGACTCCTGGTGCGGATGGTATTTCTGGATCAATCAGAGAAGCAGAACGTTTGGCAAAAGAAAACGGCTACTTTTTACCATTACAATTTGAAAATGAAGCAAATCCTCTTGTGCATGAGAAGACGACTGGTCCTGAGATACATCAAGCATTTGGAGTAAATGGCTTGGACGCGTTTGTTGCAGGTATCGGTACAGGAGGAACGATCACTGGCGCTGGCCGAGAATTAAAACGTGTGTATCCGAAAATCGAATTAATCGGGGTAGAACCAGCAGAATCTGCTATTTTAGAAGGGAAAGAAGCGGGACCTCACAAAATCCAAGGAATCGGTACAGGTTTTGTTCCTAAAACACTGGATACTTCTGTGTATGATAAAGTCCTTTCTATTAGTGGAGACGAAGCGATGGAAACAGCTAGAGAAGTTGGGCGAAAAGAAGGGATTTTAGTAGGCATCTCATCTGGCGCTGCAATTGCTGCCGCGCTAAAAGTCGCAAAAGAATTAGGAAAAGGCAAGAAGGTATTAGCTGTGGTTCCCGACAATGGTGAACGTTATTTATCTACAGCCCTTTACCAAGAGATATAAGGCACTTGGTTTTTCTCCAGATAGGTTTATGTAAAAAACTTTTAAAGATGAAAAGAACACACAAAAATTTATGATGAGAAAAATTATTTGAATAGAGACGTAGAATAGTGAACGCGACTGTTTTACGTCTTTTTTCATTAAAATAAAATAAAATTGAATTTTCTTTTCATGTTAAGTGGATTTTAAAATGTAAAAATAGTATGATAAGACGAGAATAACAACGTGGGGTGTTTACATGGAAAATAAGTTAGTCGAAGAGGTTATCGAAAAGTTAAAAAAAGAGAACGTTCGAATCACACCTCAACGGTACGCGGTTTTAGAATATTTGATTGAACATCATTCCCATCCAACGGCTGATGAGATTTATAAAGCACTTGAACATCAGTTTCCAAATATGAGTGTTGCGACTGTTTACAATAACCTTCGCTTATTTACTTCGATTGGATTTGTTCAAGAAATGAAGTACGGCGATGCTTCTAGCCGATTTGATTTCAGTTCAAAGCGTCATTATCATGTAATTTGTGAAAACTGCGGTAAGATTGTTGATTTTCATTACCCAGGGCTTGAAGATATAGAAATGGCTGCGAGCAGACTGACTGATTTTGAGATTAATGAACATCGGTTGGAATTGTATGGACTCTGTCCGGATTGTAAAGAATCAGCAAAAAAGGCGCAAATGTAAAAACAGTTTCTATAAGTGTTATACCTAAAAAAAGCTAGCTGTGTAAAAAAAACGCTAGCTTTTTTATTTTTTTGTCTTTTATTCACAATCTTAGATATCAAAGTGAATATTATCACAATAAGAATCTTGTAGATATTGGGTTCTTATGCTTGAAAAGGAATGAAACTACAAACAAACCTTTGTGAATTCACAAGCATTAAACTGTTGTATCCGTTTTATTTCTGTTATAGTAGTTTTGTCGAAGGACAAAATGTTAATCGGAGGGACCATAAATGAAAGTAGTAGTAATTGGCTGTACTCATGCAGGTACTGCAGCTGTAAAAAGTATTTTAAAAAATCATCCAGAAGCAGAAGTGACAGTATATGAAAGAAATGACAATATTTCTTTCTTATCTTGCGGTATCGCACTTTATGTCGGAGGAGTAGTAAAGGACCCAGCAGGCTTGTTCTACTCAAATCCTGAAGAATTATCTTCATTAGGAGCAACAGTTAAAATGGAACACGATGTAACAGACGTCGATACAGAAAATAAAACAGTAACGGCAAAAGATCTGAAAACAGGAGAAACAGAAACGGTTTCTTATGATAAATTAGTGATGACAACTGGTTCATGGCCTATTATCCCACCGATTAGTGGAATCGATGCGAAAAATGTACTCCTATGCAAAAACTACAATCAAGCAAATGAAATTATTGCACAAGCAAAAGAAGCAAAACGTGTAGTAATTGTTGGTGGTGGATATATCGGTATTGAATTAGTAGAAGCTTTTGTCGAATCTGGAAAACAAGTGACATTGATTGATGGATTAGATCGCATCTTGAATAAATATCTAGATAAACCATTCACAGATATCTTAGAAAAAGAATTGACAGACCGCGGTGTTACTCTTGCGCTAGGCGAAAATGTTACTGAATTTATCACAGATGAAGAAGGAAAAGTGAAACAAGTAGCTACACCAACAGATACATTTGATACAGATATGGTCATTTTATGTGTGGGCTTCCGTCCAAATACAAAACTGATCGAAGGAAAAGTAGATACACTGCCAAACGGGGCAATCAAAGTGAATGAATACATGCAGACAAGTAATCCAGACATTTTTGCAGCTGGAGACTCTGCAGTAGTCAACTACAATCCAAGTGGCACGCAAAACTATATTCCTTTGGCAACAAATGCCGTTCGTCAAGGTTTGCTTGTGGGAAATAACTTGACAGATCATAAAATGGCGTATCGTGGTACTCAAGGAACTTCAGGACTTTACCTATTTGGCTGGGCGATCGGTTCGACAGGTGTGACCAAAGAAAGCGCAACTTTGAACGATCTAGAAGTCCAAGCGACTGTATTTGAAGATAATTATCGTCCAGAGTTCATGCCAACTACTGAAAAAGTAATGATGGAGCTAGTCTATGAAAAAGGAACGAATCGTATCGTAGGTGCTCAGTTCATGTCCAAATACGACATTACACAATCAGCAAATACCATGTCTTTAGCTGTTCAAAATAAAATGACTGTAGAAGATCTCGCACTTTCAGATTTCTTCTTCCAACCACATTTTGACCGCCCATGGAATTACTTGAACCTACTTGCACAAGCAGCGCTAGGCGAAATCGAAACTGCACAATAAAGAAAAAGGGTTGTGACACAATTTTGTCACGACCCTCTGTCTTTTTTGTGAAAAGTACAATTAGTTGTCTTTCTTCGGATTTTTTGTCACAATAAGCAGCAAAGATAAAGCTGTTACATAAAAGAACAAGCAGCTTTATTTGATTTTGAAAAGAAAGGTGAGAAAGAAGATGAATAAAGAATATTTTGTCCAACAAGATGCATTTTTAGAAGATTATAAAAGTGCTTCGAAGAAATCAACGATCAATATTGATGAGTTGGCAGATCAAGTACTCTCTCAGTTGAATGAAACGCAAGAGGAATATTACACGATGCCAGCAAAAGACGCCAAAGATAATGTTTCTCATCGTTTTCCTTTCAGTAGACGCATCTACTCAGATGAAAATGACGGCACATTGAATACAGAGTACACATATGAAGGTCAGCCGTATGTGCTAGAAACTGATGATGATCTTTAAAGACAGTTTTTGAAAAGGCCGCTCATCCTTAAGTGATGACAAAAAATCATCACAATTACCGATGACTGTCTCTTTACTATCTTTTAATCAGAAAAAGGGGTTATGACAAGCTTTGTCAACCCCTTTTTTTCTTGGTTTCAGATTGGGTTTTCCTGCAAAATATTTTTATCTTTGTTGAATAGGAAACAAAAAAACAATATAATGAAAGAAAAAGAAGGTGTAGAAATGGATAAAAGACAACTGCTAATAGAAGAATATCTGGATTTAGCTAATGAGATTATTCATCGTAATAAACCAGAAATGGAAAAAGAATTTGCAGGATTTACTCTAAATGAACTAGAAGTGATTGAACATATCGGGAAAATCCCTGATCCTAACGTGACAAAATTAGCGAATGCTAGTTATATGACTAGAGGAGCCATCAGTAAGCTAACAAAAAAACTGATAGCTAGAGGGATCATAAACACTTATCAAAGCGAAGAGAATAAAAAAGAAATCTATTTTCAATTGACGCCAATCGGACAAAAAATAAGGAATAGACACGAGCAACTCCATCAAAAATGGGTACAGCGAGATGCTACTTTATTTGAAAATATGTCAAAAGAAGAATTTGACACAGTATTTCGTTTTATCGGTCGATACAGAGAATTTATACGAAGTAGCAAATGAAGCTACTATTTTTTATTGTAGTGATAATAGGCAAAAATCATAAGCAAAAATCCGAATACCGTCGGAAGAAATGGTGCTGCAGCATAAAGCTGTCCTGCGATTAGCGGGCCGATGACGCGCGATAGAGATTGTATACTTTGGGTACCGCCCATTACAAGACCTTGCTGGTTATCTGAGACAGAATTGGATAGTTGGCCATTGAATACAGGAGTAAAAATAGAATCACCGAAACCATAACAGATAATCCCAAATAAAAACAAAATCGGCAGTAGAAGAATTCCAGATAATGTGATGAATAGATAGACGAGGATTTCACTGAACATCCCTATTCTTGTGATCTGCTGTTCTGAAAATTTTTTGAGCAATCGAGGCATAATGAACAATTGCGAGACAGTATCCAAGATTCCAATCAAAGAGAAGCTTAAACCAACCAACCCAGCTTTCCACTGAAAGGCGTCAATCGAAAATTGAGAAAAGATAGATTGAAGAGATCCAGCTGCCAACCAAACAGCAAAACCTGCTGTCAATAAAGGAATAACGGATGAAATCTTGAATAATTGTTGTAATTGGTGAAAAGGTCTTACATGGGAGAAACTTAAATCTACTGAACGTTTTTTTATTGGAAGGCTTTATAGCATAAATGTGTAGCCATAAACGGCATTTAAGAAAGTAAAGAGTGCTCCAATAAATATAGGAACAGAATTCCCCAACTCAGCTAATAGACCCCCTATAATAGGACCCAGCGTTGTTCCTATACCGACTAAAGCACCCATCCATCCAAAAACTTTGGTTCTTTCATTAGGTTCCGTGATGTCGGCAAAGTAAGCATATAAGGTGGAGATTTCTCCTGCCGTCAATCCTTCAATGATACGACCAAGGAACAACATCCATATCGAATTTCCTAAACCAAAAAGCAAATATCCGATACTTGATCCTAATAAACTGATAATAAGGATCGGACGACGCCCAAAATGATCACTTAAGCTACCGAGAATGGGGGCAGATAAGAAGGCAGCTAGAGCATAAACAGACATGAGCAAAGTGATATAGAAAGCTTGCTGATGTATGGAGTGAGAATAAGGCAGCGTTAAAAACGGAAGTACAGGACTGACGATAGTAAATCCTAATCCAGTGAATAAGACAGAGATGTATCCAAAAACTTTAGAATGTTTATTTGTGAAACTGTACATGTAAAAACTCCTTTATGCAATAATGTTAACTTGGAAACAAAAATAGTGTATAGTAATTTTGTTTCCTTGTCAACATTCTAAGGAACAGCGAAATCTACTTAATTTATTTATTCCGAAAAGTGAAAATACGCATCAAAAACATGAACAAACAAAAATCAAGTAGACGACATTGTAAATCTGACCGATCAGTGAAGTAAATAGAAAAGAAACCTGTTCTTGCTTCCCATGTTTTTTTTACGTATACTGTGATTGAGCGGAGGAGAAATCATGTTGAATTTAGAAAATTACTTAAGCGCTGGACAAACAGTTATATCTAATCTTTTACTTAAAAATTACCATAGGATCGGTCTACAATCTGAAGAATTTTTATTTGTTCTACAGTTGCATATGGCACAGCTTGAAGGAGATACTTTCCCTGATTTGCAGATGATTGCTATGGATATGGGAATCAAGCAAGATCAGATTTTTCAAATACTGGATCGTCTCGTAACAAATGGATTTATCAAGATAGAAACGACGATTGTCAACGGTAAAAAAGCAGATCGATATAATCTTTACCCCATCTATGATCTATTAGGTGAGTATTTAAAAACACAAGAAAAAAAATACGAAGAAAAAACACAAGAAAAAGAAATCCAGTCAGTGTATCAATTATTTGAACAAGAATTTGGACGCCCGCTTTCTTCGATCGAGTTCCAGCGAATCGGTCAATGGCTAGAAGAAGACCATTATCAGCCGGAAATTTTGAAGCTAGCACTGCGGGAAGCCGTATTAAATCAGGCTTATAGTTTTAATTACGTTGACCGCATTTTGCTATCGTGGGAAAGAAAAAATCTACGTACAAAACAACAAGTGGAAGAAGACCAAAAACGAAGAAAACAGCAGATTCTTCAAAGAGAAGTAGAACAGTCAGCTCAACAAGAAGAATTGCCGAAAGTCTCACTGAAAAATTGGTTGGAGGAGTAGCGGAATATGTTAAGCAAACAAAAAACAATGGAAGCTCTAGAAACGATGTATGGAATGTTTCCCGAAGCACATGGAGAACTCAAGCACAATAATCCATTTGAGTTATTGATTGCAGTGATCTTAAGTGCCCAGGCGACAGATGTATCAGTGAATAAAGCAACGCCAGATTTGTTTGCCTCTTTTCCGACACCCGATGCGTTAGCAGAAGCTTCAATCGATGAAATCATTCTTAAAATAAAAACGATTGGTTTGTATCGAAATAAAGCAAAAAACATCAAAGCGTGTGCACAGCAGCTGATTGAACGTTTCGATGGGCAAGTGCCAACGTCAAGAGAAGAATTGATGTCTCTTCCTGGTGTAGGCAGAAAGACAGCAAATGTCGTATTGGGGGATGCATTCGGGATACCAGCAATCGCAGTAGATACCCACGTGGAACGTGTCTCAAAACGCCTGAGGATCTGCAAACTAGATGCTACGGTCATGGAAGTAGAAGAAACACTGATGCGGAAAGTACCACAAGAATTATGGGTAAAGACACATCATACACTGATTTTTTTTGGTAGATATCATTGCACGGCAAGAAATCCCAAGTGCGAGGTATGTCCTTTGCTATCAATATGTCAAGATGGGAAAAATCGGATGCGTCTAAAAGAAAAGGCGCTAAAAAAGAAACCACGCCTGTAGACGTGGTTTCTTTAATTGCAAATAAATGTATGAATTATCTTGTTATTATGGAGAAAAGCTGTTTCGTTTATCTTTTTTGCATGAAAAAGTAAATGTACATACTCAGTAGCTAGGATGGTAACTTATTACAATTTATTGCGATAAAAATAAATGTTGTTATTTTTCTTGGGAAAATACCCGATGTAGAAAATAATGCCTTCCAATATACCTATAAAATAAGTCCAGTATTCCAAAGGATTATATAAATAAGTGACGTATCTATCTAAAGGTGTAATAAAAATGATAAGTGATAATAAAAAAATACCATTTATAACTAAACATAAACTAATGGATTTGGGCGGTTTCAGGCTCATCAGAAAAATATAGATTCTGGTGAACAACAACCATAAAAAAGTGAGAATCATTGCATGAGAGCTTCTTTCCATAAATTTTCCTTTAAGGGTAGTGCTTAAAAGTACAGAAAAAATAATAAATGCAAGGATAGGAGCAACTAAAGTAAATTTATTTAATAAAAAACTAAATTTTTCAGCTTTTTTATTCTTGGAATAACGAGGTATTGTTTTCGATAAAAAAAGATGGTGCAGACAAATTATGATAATTAAGCATACTATCAGATAACTCAAAATGAAGCCTTCTTTCAAAAAATTATTCAAAACCATATATTGTATTTTTTATTTGATAATAACAATGGGATTATTAAGAAGTGGCGCTAAATAAAAGACTAGTGTGTATTTAGCCGATTTAATTATAAACAAGTAAATGGATAAAGTATATGTAATGATAAAAGAAAAATGGATTTTCTAATTTTTAAGCTAAATGTTAGATCACACATGTATATGCTGGATAGTCTTATAAAAAATCATGTAATACAGCTTGGTACATGATTTTTATTTGTAGCTGTTTTTTACATAGACACAAAAAAGAAACCACGCTTGTAGACGTGGTTTCTTTTTTACTATCTGTTTCCAGAAGCTGAGGAGCTGCTGGATGGTGTATGGTCATTTGCAGCATCCGCTCCGCTAGTTGCTGGCTCACTGGAAGAAGCAGGAGGAGCGGATGAAGACGGTGTCGAGCTTTCTTCGGATGAAGAAGAAGGAACCGTTGTTGAAGACGCTGGCTCGCTTGTTTCTGCTGTCGTGCTTTCTTTTGAGGACTCAGCTGTTGATTCGCTTTGACTAGTAGAGCTAGAGCTTTGAGTCGTTGTCTCTGTTGTTGAGCTTCCAGGAGTCTGGATATAGCTGGAAGATGGAATAGTTGTTGATGGTGTAATTGCATTCGATCTAGCTGTATATTGATCTTTGTAGTACAGTTCACCGCCCACACGAATTAATCCGCTTGGCATCTCCCAGTCTGTATTTGTCACGTTAGCTGAAACATACTGCATAAGCTCGCGATAAACATCAGAGGCTACGTGTGACGATTCTGAAGTGACAGGTGTCATTTTTTTATTGTAACCTGTCCACACGGAAATCGAATAATTTGGCGTATAGCCCGCAAATAAGATATCTGGATACACCCCAGAAGAAATACCAAGTTTTGCATACTCGTCATCTGTGTAATTGGATGTTCCGGTCTTACCGGCTTGATATAACCCAGCGATTTGCGCATTCGTACCAGTACCTTCAGTGATCGTATCTTTTAAAATGTCTGTGATCATATAAGCTGTTTCTGGAGACATGGCTGTTTTTCCATCTGGCTCATAAGTTTCTTCTGTTCCGTCTTGGAAGACGATTTTATTAACATATTGAGGTTTGTAATAAGTCCCTCCATTGGCGAAAGCCGCATAGGCTGCTGCCATTTTTAAGGAAGAAGCTCCGTATTTTGTCCCATCTTGTTCTTCCGTATTACTAGAGATCGCATTCGATTGATGGATCGTACTGTATTCGATCCCAAGATTTTTTAAGAAAGAAGCCACTTTATCTGAACCGACTTCATTGAATAATTTGACTGCTGGAACATTACGGGATAAGTAAAGTGCTTGGCGTAAAGTAATGGTGCCCATATATTGATTATCCCAGTTTCCTACAGGAGTCGAAGTCCCTTCATAGTTATACGGTGCGTCAGTAATAGTTTTTCCAGTAGAATATTTCAAATATTCAAAAGCTGGTCCGTAATCTGTGACAGGTTTCATCGTAGAACCAAAATCACGGGAAGTATTCACTGCTAAGTTGTTGCCTAAAGTTACATCTTCTGCGATGTGACGTCCGCCAATCTGGGCTTTTACTTTCCCGGTATTGGTGTCGATAAGGGTGGAGGCAACTTGCATCTCGTCGTCTGGGTAAGAGACATACTGATCCGTGTTGACGATATCATATAGTTTCTTTTGGGCGTCCAGATCCAAATTCGTATAAATCTCTAAACCGTCTGTGTAGACATTCTTATCTGTTTTTTCTTGTACTTCATTGATGACTTCTTTGACATAATTATCGACGATCTTAGTATTGTCATCGGATTGAGTTAGTTCTTGCAGACCATCCGTTACCGGTACATTAACAGCTTGATCATATTCTGTTTGAGAGATTTTTTCGTTTTGAAGCATCGTATACAAAACAGTATCTCGTCTTTTCTTCGCCTGATCTGGATAAACATAAGGATCATAGGCAGAAGGGGCTTGAGGCATCCCAGCAAGCAATGCTGTTTGCGGTAAAGAAAGTTCTGATAATTTCTTGCCAAAGTACATCTCAGAAGCTGTCTCCATCCCGTACAAGCCGTTTGACATATACACTTTATTTACGTAGTAGGTCAAGATCTCTTGTTTCGATTTTTTTTGTTCCAATCTTACAGCCATCCACGCTTCTTGGGCCTTGCGTTTCAGGGTCTGATCCTCGGCACTGGTGGAGAAAAAGGACAGTTTGATCAATTGCTGTGTCAAAGTACTTCCGCCTTGCAGTCCGCCAGAGGTAAAGTTAGAGAGGGCAGAACCGATGATCCGAATAGGGTCAACCCCGATGTGTTTATAAAAACGGCGATCTTCTACCGACACGATCGCATCTTCTAATGTTTTCGGTAATTCATTCGCAGAAATTTTTTCACGCTTTTCTGCGCCTAAATCTTCGAATAGTTCGCCATCTTGTGTATATAGTTTGGAAGATACGGTAGCGTCTAATTTTTTATCCGTCAATTCGGGCGCATCTTTTGCGTAATACCAGAAAAGTCCTATACCCGCTAAAAAGAGGATACAGAAAAATGAGAGTATTCCTAAAAGGATCTTGATAAATAATCCTTTTTTATGTGTTCCAGAGGACTTTCCAGAACCTTTGCCAGAATTCTTCTTCACACTCTTTTTAGGAGTAGGCTGTTTCTGTCGTCTAGAGCTTCTAGTTTGTTCATTTGCCATTCTTGCTTTCTCCTTCAATAGATAATGTTGATAAATAGAAGTCAACCGCGTCCAAATAAGGAATCCGCGGAGAAATACCAGTTTTGATCTCTATTCCTAGTTCTTCGATCAAAGATAAAGGTAGTGATTTGCGTCCTTTTTCCTTTTGGGCGTCCCAGTAAGCAATCAAATGAACACTATTCAAATAAAAACAGCGCTTCAAAGACGAAAACCATAACAAGACAAAGCAGACCCCATTTTGTTCGAGGCATGCTTTCATATGTTCGATTTGATGGGCATGGAAGTTTTTAAAGGGAAAAGATGTTTTGTTCTTGGTTTCTTTTGCTTCAAAGTCCAAGTAAAAGCCTCGATAGACGCCATTATAGTCTGTAGTTGAGGCTTGGGTAAAGTAGGCTTCCTTGATCACAGCAGCACTTCTCTTAGGATAGTCTACTTTCACGATTTGGATAGGGGTAGGCTTTTTATGGATAACCGCCAACCCGCGGGAAAGATAATATTTATTACTTTCATTGATTGCTTCTTCAAAGCGCATCCCCCGATTGCCGAATTCAGTGATCTGATTTCTTTTTTCTTGAATTTTTTCGACGGGAGAGGCATTCTTATAATAAGGTTGGCCATTTGGATAGCGCAATACCATCTTTAATCACACTCCTAGGCCACATTATAGCAAAAAAGCGGATAGAAAGAAAAGGAATCTGAGATGGATAAGTCAAAAGTAATCTATGTGTCTGGGTATCGAAGTTTCGAACTCGGTGTTTTTAAAGAAAATGATCCTAAAATCCAAGTTGTTAAAAATGTTTTAAAAAAAGAACTCCATCAGTTAGCAGAAGAAGGGCTGGAATGGGTACTCGTTAGTGGAAATCTAGGCGTCGAACTATGGGCTGTGCAAATAGTAGCGGAATTGAAAGAAGAATATCCGGAACTATCCCTTGGTATTTTGTATCCTTTTGCTGATTTTGGTAATAACTGGAATGAAGGGAACCAAGAAAAAAAACAATTAGCAGAACAATTAGCAGATTATGTCGAAGCTGTTAGCCATCAACCCTATCAATCACCTAGTCAGTTAAAGAATCACACTCGTTTTATACTTGAACATACAGTGGGCTGTTTGCTGATCTATGATGAAGAATTCCCTGGAAAAACGAAGTATTTTTTTGAAGATGCACAGAATTACCAAGCAGATCATCCCTACGAAATTCGGCTGATCAGTATGGACGATCTTCAAAATTTTAGTGAGTAATCGATATTGTGTTTGATTTATCAACTTTTTTCCTATACAATGAAAAAGGTAGAAATGTTATTACGTAAATGAAAACTAGAGGTGTAAATATGGCGAATTTGGTTTATAGTCCTAAAGACATTTTACAACAAGAATTCAAAACAAAAATGCGCGGCTATGATCCCGTTGAAGTTGATGAATTCTTAGACAATATCATCAAAGATTATGAAACTTACAGCAAAGAACTCCTTGCTTTACAGGAAGAAAACGATCGATTGAGTGCAAAAGTAGCTCAATTATCTAAAACTCAAGGAGCAGCTCAAACACGCGTGCAACAAACAGAGGCACCAAAGAGCGCAGCAGTGACCAATTTTGATATCTTAAAACGCTTGTCAAATCTTGAACGTGAAGTATTTGGTAAAAAGCTTGATCAACAAGCAAGTGCAGTCAAACCAGCACAACCTAATCCAAATAACTACACAAATGCAGACACAAGCTTAGATGACAATGAAAAAACACGTCAATTTTAATTTTTGATTAATGAATTTGCGGTTTTCGGGTAATCGCGGTCTGACTTGATCAGGCTGAGGAAAGTCCATGCTCGCACAGGCTGTGATGCCTGTAGTGTTCGTGCTTAGCGAAACCATAAGCTAAGGTACTCTTTGGAGTAACGGCAGGAAAACAAGCTAAGGCTTCGGCTATGCTTAAGTATCCTTGAAAGTGCCACAGTGACGAAGCGGCTGGGGAAACCCATCCGGTGGAACGCGGTAAACCCCTCGAGCGAGCAACCCAAACAATGGTAGGGGCGCTTTTTGTCTGGAAGAAGAACAGGACAAAAAGGCAGTATAACTGCAGATAGATGGTTACCGCTTTGTTTTTTCTCCCTGGAAAAGCAAAGTACAGAACATGGCTTATAGAAAACCGCAAACATCAGGGAATTAGGTCGTGACAAAAGTAATGCGTTATAAGAAACAAGAAAAACATTTGAAAGCTATTTTTCAATACTTCAGATGAGTCGTTCTTATTACAAAACAAACTTTTGTATCACCGGTTATTCGGAATTTGAGTAAAAGTGTGGGGTAGGACTGATGTCCCACCTCCTTTTTTTATAAATAAGGAGATTGTGTATGGAAAAAAACAGGAAGTTCAACCTCGTCGCAACTGCGGCAAGCGGGCTAGAAGCACTGGTTGGTAAAGAATTAAGAGATCTTGGAATCGAATGCCAAGTTGAGAACGGACGTGCACGTTTTGAAGGAACAATGGAAACGATCGCTACAGCTAATTTATGGTTACGTACAGCAGATCGAGTAAAAATCGTGGTTGGGGAATTCGATGCGTATACGTTTGATGAATTGTTTGAAAACGTAAAAGCATTGCCTTGGGAAGATTTTCTTCCACTAGATGCAGCTTTTCCTGTAGCTGGAAAATCGATCAAGTCGAAACTATATAGCACACCTGATTGCCAAGCGATCACAAAAAAAGCAATCGTTGAACGTCTCCGTACCTATTATCACCGTCCAGCTTCTGTACCACTGACGGAAACTGGCGCACATTTTCAGTTGGAAGTAGCTTTGCTGAAAGACCATGTGATGGTAACTCTGGATACGACAGGACCAAGTTTATTCAAACGTGGTTATCGCTTAGAAAAAGGTGGAGCACCATTGAAAGAAAACATGGCAGCAGCACTTGTTATGTTGACAAATTGGCGAAAAGATCGTCCATTTTATGATCCTGTATGTGGTTCAGGTACGCTTTGTATTGAAGCAGCCTTAATAGGCCATAATATCGCACCAGGATTCAATCGTGAGTTTGCTTGCGAATCTTGGGATTGGTTCAGTCAAGAAATCATGGAAAATGTTCGATCAGCAGCCGAAGAAAAAGCAGATTATGATATTGAATTAGATATTACTGGTTCAGATATCAATGGACGGATGATTGAAATTGCCAAAGCCAATGCAGAAGAAATCGGATTAGGCTCTTCGATTACCTTTAAGCAACAAGCAGTTAAAGACTTCAAAACGGATAAAGAATACGGGGTCATCGTGGCTAATCCGCCTTACGGAGAACGTCTAGGAGAAGAAGAAACTGTTCGGAAATTATATGAAGAAATGGGCGATGTATTCCGTCCATTAAAAACATGGAGTAAATATATCTTGACTAGCGACTTATCGTTTGAGGAATTTTACGGACAAAAAGCAACCAAAAAAAGAAAATTGTATAATGGTGCATTGCGTACGGATCTATTCCAGTATTGGGGAACTCGTCCGCCTAGAAAAGAACGGGCTGAAAACGAATAACTAGGATATAAGTATGGGTACCTAAAAACCATAGTTGGGGATTTAAAACCTTTAAACTTATGATTTTTGGAGGAATTGAAAATGAATGAACAAGCAAAAAAGTATTGGAAAGAATTTTGGCAAGGTGAACTCCCTGAAACAAATGTTACCGCAGAGCAGTGGGGTTGGGAAGGAACACCGATGGCTGATGAGCTAGCGGACTTGATTTTAAAGGGGATCAAAACAGCGTCATGTTCATCATACGATGAATACCTGTATTACGATGAAGATCCTTTGTCTAAAATCGGAAGTTATACCATTGTTTTAAATAGTAAAGACAAACCTGTAGGAATCATAAAGTATACAGATATGACGATAATGCCGATGAATGAAGTAACAGAAGAAATTGCCCGTGCTGAGGGTGAGGGTGATTTGAGCTATGATTACTGGTATAAAGCTCATAAAAAGTTTTTTAGGGAGTTAATGCCCCAAATTGGAAAAGAATTTTATGAAGAAATGCCACTGGCTGTTGAACGGTTTGAATTAATCGATGCAAAGGAAATGTAGTAAATGTAAGTGAGATATAGCTATTGGATAAATGATAACTAGGATAAGTTGGAGGACTTTTGGATGAATGAAAAGGAATTTTTACAAGAAGTAAAAGAAATCAATCTTCTACAACAAGCTTTAGGAATCCTCGATTGGGATACACAAACAGGTATGCCTGAAAAAGCTAGTGCATACCGAAGTGAAGTAGACAGCTATCTTTACAGCATTTATTTTTCAAAAAAAATCGGTCCAAAAATCAAAGAAGCCATTCGCTATTTTTCTGAACATCCGGAAGAATTGTCGGAAGTTGGAACTGCCGTTTTTGCCAAAGTAAAAGAAGAGTATGATTTGGAACATCGCGTACCGGAAGATCTTATGAGAAAATATACAGCTGCCGTTTCTTCAGCACACGGACAATGGCAAAAAGCTAGAGAAACACAACAATTTTCTGATTTTCAACACGCATTGAATCAAAATATTGAATTAACAAAACAGTTGATACCTTACTGGAGAAAAGATGAAAAGACGAATTATGATGTTTTGCTGAATCAATACGAACCCGGGATGACTGTCGAAATCCTTGATAAGGTATTTGATCAGCTTAAAGAAGGAATTCTTTCGATCCGCCGTACGCTCCAAGAAAAAGGGACTGAACCTGAAACAGACTTTTTAAATCGGAGAATGACGAAAAAACAACAGAAGAGATTTGTAGTGAAAGTAATCGAACAACTTGGTTATGATTTTAGTCGTGGTCGTTTAGATGACACTGTCCACCCATTTATGACTGGAATTAATCCGAATGATGCACGAATCACGACACGATGGAACGAAACAGATTTCAAAATGGCTGTTTTTGGAGTGATCCACGAGGCTGGTCATGGTATGTATGAACAAGACATCGATGATAAATATGCGTATACACCGGTTTATGAAGGTACATCAATGGGTATCCATGAATCACAATCGTTGTTTAACGAGATCATTATTGGAAGTAGTCGCAGCTTCTGGAAAAAGCAATATCCTTTCTTTCAAGAATGTGCAGAAGGAACATTCGATGATATTCCTTTTGACAAATTTTATCGTTCATTGAACCATACAAAATCAAGTTTGGTTCGTATCGAGGCAGACAGTTTAACTTACCCTCTCCATATCATCATTCGTTATGAAATCGAAAAAATGATTTTCAATGAAGGGGTAGATGTTGCTGAACTACCTGAAATATGGAATCAAAAATATGAAGAGTATCTGGGAATACGACCAACAAATGATGTGGAAGGCATCCTACAAGACGTTCATTGGTCAGGTGCAAGCTTTGGTTATTTTCCATCTTATGCATTAGGATATATGTATGCTGCGCAATTACTTCATTCTTTGCAGCAAGAAATAGATGTGGAAAATGTTCTAGCGTCAGACGATTATTCTCCAATTAAAAACTGGATGTCAGAGCATATCCATCAATATGGTGCATCTAGAAAACCAAATCAATTAATCATGGATGCAACACATGAACCGCTTAATCCGCAATACCTGATCGACTATATGAAAGACCTGTATTTTAATGTATATCAGGTGAAATAAAATACAATTTACAAAGATAGCTGAAATTCATCTAATCTATAGATGTTTTCAGCTATTTACTTAAGAAAGAAGTGGAACGAATGGATAAATTACAAGTGATCGCTGATTATAGTATGGACCAATTAGCGCATGATCAAACAGGACATGGGAGCGATCATACCAAAAGAGTTGTCAAGTTAGCTGAAAAAATTTTGGAGACGGAACCGCAGGCAGACCGCTTTGTGACGCTTGCAGCAGCTTACCTACATGATACGATTGATGATAAAGTCGTTAAAAATGAGAACGAGGCAAAGCAACAGCTTCGTGTATTCCTTCGCTCTTTGCCAATAGTAGAGGAACAGATCTCGATGATTTTTTCCATTATCGAAAATATGTCCTTTTCTAAAAATCTCTCTGAAGCGGCCGAACTATCTCTGGAGGGTAAGATCGTTCAAGACGCTGATCGTATCGAAGCATTAGGAGCAATCGGCATTTTGCGTACTGCTTATTTCGGCGGTGGACATGGGCACCCGATTTTTGATCCTGAACTGTATCCGCAAACATTCAAGGACAAAGAAAATTACCGAAAAGGCACGACAGTGATCAATCATTTTTATGAAAAACTGTTCTTGCTGTCTGATAAAATGAATACTGATTACGGATATGAAGAAGCCAAACGAAGAGAAACCTTCATGCGTGAATTCTTAGAAGAATTTTTTCTGGAATGGTCTATTGACGATGAAAATTTTACTCCAGACAATTGGATCAAAAATAACAAAAAATGATGGAGGTTGTGACAGAAGTGGTCAGCTCCAAGATATTTCGGATCATTTTCCGTAAAAGTTACTTCTGGAACACTATTTACCAAGAGGTCGTGAGCCTGCCGTTCAGCTCCGAGTCACAAGGAACAATTTCAAAAAATAGCTTCTCATGTTTGATGAATATTGTGACTTGTGATTCGGAATTGGCAGGAGAACACCGTTTATTCGGAAGAAAGGACTGTGACAAGACTTTTGTCACAGTCCTTTTTTCGAATTCAACAAGTAAAATTTTTAAGAAATATTCAGAGAGTAAAATTAAAAATTGCTGATAAATGAAGATGGAAGTTTTATGTATTTTTATTGGTCTATGCAATAAATAAATTAAATATTCAGAATACAATTGATTTTAACGAAAGGGCTTCTATCAATGGTTGTGTTGTATTTATCTGCCCAGGTAGAGTAAAATAGATCATTATCTAAAAGGTAATTGTTCATACTATATAAGTCATTTGAAAGTAAAAAGATACTGTAAATAAAAAATGTGGTTAAATAATTCTCATAATCAGTGTAAGCGTTATCAATAATATGGCATACTTGCTTTGTAGATGAATGACACGATATATGTTTGGTATGTTCTGCAAGACAGATGAATATGGAGGTGGAGACAATGTCTTCCAAAGAACTAACAATGTATTTAGAGAAAGAATTGGATCAACTGAAAGAAAAGGGGTTATACAATACGATCGACATACTAGAAAGTGAAAATGGTGCTTGTATCATCGTAGACGGAAAAAAGATGATCAATCTAGCATCCAACAATTATCTTGGATTTGCCAATCGCGAAGAATTGAAAAAAGCATGTATTGAAGCAACCGAAACTTATGGTGTAGGAGCAGGAGCAGTCCGAACGATCAATGGTTCGCTGAAAATCCATCAGCAATTAGAAGAAAAAATCGCAGAATTCAAAGGGACAGAAGCAGCAATCGCCTTTCAATCTGGATTCAACTGCAATATGGGCGCTATCTCTGCAGTAATGACAAAAGAAGATGCTATCTTATCGGATGAATTAAACCATGCATCTATTATTGACGGTTGCCGCTTATCCGGAGCAAAAATCATCCGAATTAAACATCAAGACATGAAAGACCTTGAGAAAAAAGCAAAGGAAGCGATAGAAAGTAAGAAATATAAAAAAATCATGTATATCACAGATGGTGTTTTCTCCATGGATGGAGACATTGCACGATTGCCGGAAATTATTCCGATTGTTGAAAAATATGGACTGATCACCTACGTTGATGATGCGCACGGCTCAGGCGTAACTGGAAAAGGTGCAGGAACCGTCAAGCATTTTGGATTAAGCGACAAAATCGATATGCAAATGGGCACGTTATCGAAAGCTATAGGTGTTGTTGGGGGTTATGTAGCTGGATCGAAAACACTAATCGACTGGTTGAAAGCTAGAAGTCGGCCATTCCTATTTTCTACTTCGCTAACTCCAGGTGCAGCTGCAGCTGCATTGGCTTCGATTACTTTGATGCAAGAACATCCGGAACTTGTCGAAAAAGTTTGGGAAAATGCTAATTATTTTAAAGAAGAATTGAAAAAAGTAGGCTATAACATCGGTATGTCTGAAACACCTATTACTCCAGTCATTTTGGGAGACGAAAAAGTGACTCAGACTTTCTCTAAGAAGCTGATCGAACATGGGATTTATGCTAAACCAATCGTTTATCCAACTGTGCCTCTTGGGACAGGCAGGATCAGAAATATGCCGACTGCGGAACATACGAGGGAAATGCTTGATGAAGCAGTAGCAGTTTATCAAAAAATAGGAAAAGAAATGGAAATTATTTAACTAAGTTTAGTTTTTTCGTCTATTTAAAATTAGAGAACATGTTCACGCATATATTGTTAATCATCTGAAGATAGTAGTAAAAAAGATCAGGGAGGATCATCATGAAAAAAGTATTGGTGACAGGATGTTTAGGACAAATTGGTTCAGAGTTGATCACACGACTACGTCAAGAACTAGGCAGTGAAAATGTCATTGCGACAGATATACGCATGCCTGAAGTCATTGAGAAAAACGATATCTTTGAGATCCTAGATGTAATGGATTACGAAAAAATGCGCAGCATAGCAGAACAATATCAAGTGGACACATTGATTCATTTGGCTGCTCTTTTGTCAGCTGTTGCAGAAGCAAAACCACAATTAGCCTGGGATTTGAACGTGACTGGGCTGGTCAATGCATTGGAAGTCGCTAGAGAATTCCAGCTGAAACTTTTTACGCCAAGTTCAATCGGCGCGTTTGGTCCAAATACTCCAAAAGATCATACCCCACAAGATACTCTTCAGCGTCCTACAACCATGTATGGGGTAACGAAGGTAGCTGGAGAACTACTATGTGATTATTATTATGTGAAATATGGCGTAGATACTCGTGGTGT
This sequence comes from Enterococcus sp. E4-150, assembly GCF_035726465.1. Classification (NCBI taxonomy): domain Bacteria; kingdom Bacillati; phylum Bacillota; class Bacilli; order Lactobacillales; family Enterococcaceae; genus Enterococcus; species Enterococcus sp. E4-150. The sequence goes on from NZ_JAPRGK010000004.1 coordinate 61,466, forward strand.
CCGTTTCCCTGGATTGATTTCTTATGCAACCTTGCCAGGAGGCGGTACGACAGACTACGCAGTCGATATTTATTATTCAGCAATCAAAGAAGGAAAGTACACTAGTTTCATTGATCAAGGTACATCAATGGATATGATGTATATGCCAGATGCGATCGATGCCATTATAAAACTCATGAATGCAGATCCTGATCGATTGGTTCATCGAAATGCCTTCAATATATCGGCGATGACTTTTGACCCGGAAGAGATCAAAGCATCTATTCAAAAAATCATACCAGATTTTGAAATGGATTATGATGTGGATCCTGTACGTCAGTCAATAGCAGAATCTTGGCCAAATTCACTAGATGTTTCTTGTGCGCAAGAGGAATGGGGCTTTTCGCCGAAATACGACTTAGATGCGATGACAAAGGATATGTTGGAAAAACTGAAAGAAAAATTGGTAGAGACGGTATAAAACAAGAACCACATCCAAAAAGTTTTTTATACTTTTGGGATTGGCTATGGTATGAAAGGGGACAAGGGATGGAAGAATATCAAGCCACGCCAGTAAAAGAAGTAAAAATAGAAAATGAATTAAAACGTACGATGGGATTTTTTACTGCTTTATCGACTGTTATGGGCACAGTGATCGGTGCAGGGGTATTTTTTAAAGCCGCAAGCGTAGCAGAAGTTACAGGATCCGCCAGTTTGCATATGTTTTCTTGGTTTCTCGGTGGTATGATTTCTGTCTGTGCAGGACTAACAGGAGCTGAACTGGCAGCTGCTATTCCAGAAACAGGAGGGATGATTAAATATATCGAACGGATTTACGGAAATACAGCAGCTTTTTTATTGGGCTGGGCGCAAGTCGTGATTTATTTTCCAGCAAATGTAGCAGCCTTGTCGATCATTTTCGGTACACAGTTCGTCAATCTATTTGGTCTTTCCCAGTCAATGATTGTTCCCGTAGCTGTTACAGCTGCTGTATCGATCCTGCTGATCAATTTTTTAGGTTCTAAAGCTGGAGGGGCTTTTCAGTCGATTACGCTTGTCTGCAAGCTTATCCCTTTGTTTGTGATCGTCATTTTCGGTTTGTTCCGACAAGAAGGAGTAGACTTCCAACTGTTTCCGATCCAAGCAGGAGAAAATCTTTCATTTTTCTCAGCCTTGGGAGCGGGCTTGCTAGCAACGATGTTCGCATACGACGGTTGGATACACGTAGGAAATATTTCGGGAGAATTGAAAAAGCCGGCGAAAGATTTGCCAAAAGCAATTTCTTTAGGAATCATCGGAATCATGATCGTTTATTTATTAGTAAATGCGGTGTTCTTAAGAACCGCATCTATCGACGGAGTCGCAGGAAACAGCAATGCGGCAAGTGACGTTGCAAAAATGATTTTTGGCGGCTTCGGTGGAAGACTGGTCACAGTTGGTATCTTGATTTCTGTTTATGGAACCATCAATGGCTATACCCTTACTGGAATGCGTCTCCCTTATGTTATGGCAAAAGAAAACAACCTGCCTTTTAACAAGCTCTTTGCTAAACTTCATGATAAAACTAAAGTTCCTGTAGCCGCAGGTATCTTAGAGCTAGTCATCGCTATTGGCATGATGATGATCGGTGGTTTTGATACACTAACGGATATGCTGATCTTTGTCATTTGGATTTTTTATACGATGGTCTTTGTTGGTGTCATTCTTCTTCGTAAAAAAGAACCTGATTTGTTTCGACCATACAAAGTTCCAATGTATCCGTTTATTCCACTAGTAGCAATCATTGGAGGGACTTTTATCGTATCAAGCACGCTTATCACTCAGACCTTTTTAGCTTCGATGGGGATAGTATTGACACTTGCCGGTATCCCGATTTATCTCTATTTAAAACGTAGATAGCTAAAACATTCGAATTTTATTAGAACTGCACTCTCTGCCAAATAAAATATTTTATTTAAATGAGGAGTACGTGGAAGAAATGTCAAAAGTACTCGTTAATTTTGATCACGTAAATGTCGTTTTGTCTACAATGAAATAGCAAAGTAAAAGACAGAAATCGGGCTCAACCGATTTCTGCCTTTTACTTTGATTTGCGTAACTGAACTATTCGGCGTACGCCGCGATAAATATTTAATAAAACCAAGCAACCAGAAATGAAAATGGGAAGCCAAATCAGATAGACAGGGTAGCCAAGCACTTTAGACAAAGCTTGTGGAGAAATTTTATCCATTTCAAGAAGTGCTTGCTGCCAAGTCTGAAGATTGAAGACTAGCATGAAACCCGAAATAATCAGGAGAATAAATCCTAAATAATGAATTGTAGTTCTTTTTCTTACATAAGCGATCGTAGCATAAAGGAACAGTAAAAAAATAGGTACGCCAAAAACAAAGTACATATTCAGCATCTCGACACCCCCTTTGTGTTTATCTTACTTTACTTTGAAAGAAATGAGAAATAATAGCCTCGTTACTTGCTTGAAACAGCAAAGGACTGCTAAGATAAGAGAGATACAAAGAATCAAGGAGGAGTCATATGGCAAGTTATATCGAACCGATTCGTTTTGCGCTGATTGTTTTTCCATTTTTAGCCTTAGCGATCTCATCTGTTTTTTTTATTTATGAATATCGAAAGTATGGAACATTTCTAGTAACAAGGGCAGTTATTTTGTATTCTTTCGTTTTTTATTTATTGTGTGCGTATTTTTTGGTGATCTTACCACTTCCGGCAAAGGAGACGGTTGCCCAAATGACAGGGCCAAAGATGGAGCTGCATTTATTTGCTTCATGGCAACATTTCAGAGACAACACGGTATTGGTCTTGTCTGAACCTAGTACCTACCTGCCGGCAATGAAGCAGAGTGTATTTTTGGAACCAGCTTTTAATGTTTTATTACTCATACCATTTGGCATTTATTTAAGATATTATTTCCGGCTTTCTTTTATGAAAACGATGATTGCTAGTTTCTGCCTTTCTCTATTTTTTGAATTGACGCAGCTAAGTGGACTTTATTTTATCTACCCAAGACCATACCGCTTATTTGATGTGAATGATTTAGTGACAAATACATTGGGTGGAATCATTGGTTTTGTCGTTATGCCGTTATTTACATTTATGCTTCCTACAAGAAGACGAATGGATGAACTTTCTTATGAAAAAGGAAAGACTGTCTCATTGACTCGACGCTTGGTCGCTTATTTGATCGACTGGACATTTTTATCTCTTATTAATTTGGTAGCGGCGATTTTCTTTAAACTTGCGTTCGATTCAGGGACAGTTACTTCTCATATCTGGTGGCTTTTATTAGAAGTAGGGGTATACTTTATGATTGTACCGTTTATAACCAATGGATGGACACTTGGCAAAAAAATTGTGCGTATCCGTTTGGTGGAAGAAGACCGCGAACGAATTTCTTTAAAAGCATTGATGATCCGCTACGGGTATCTGTACTTTCTTTTTTATGGTTTAAGCTGGTTGGGGCAGTTGCTTCAGCAAATCATGAATTCGACAACGAATACGGTGTTGCAGATGAGTGCAGTATTCATTTCTCTCGGTGTCTTGTTACTGCAAGGTATTTTTATTTTAAATATCTTGCTATCATTTTTGAGAAAAAAACGGATTCTGTTTTATGAAAAAGCTAGTCACACATATACTGTTAGCACGATTGGCCAAACAAAGGATGATGATTCTCGAAATTAGCTGAGCAAAAACGCTTTGTCTGTGTTATAATGCCAAAGTCGTGATAATTTAAAGAGAAGAGGTGCACGAATGAATAATTTTGATATATTCCGCTTCAAACCGTTTATCAATGAAGCGTTAACCGCAAAGGGCTTCAAACAGCCCACAGAGGTCCAGGAACGTTTGATTCCTTTAATTGCAAAAGGAAAAAATATCATTGGGCAATCTCAAACTGGTACAGGAAAAACACATACGTTTTTGTTGCCTTTGTTTGAAAAAATCAATGCAGAAAAAGAGGAAGTACAAGTTGTTATTACAGCTCCAAGTAGGGAACTAGCTGCACAGATCTATGAAGCAGCTACACAAATCGCTAAATTTTCTACACCGGAGATCCGTGTCTCGAATTTTGTCGGCGGTACAGACAAACAGCGTCAATTAAATCGTCTGCATCACCAACAGCCACAGGTTGTAGTAGGCACGCCTGGTAGAATATTAGACATGATGAATGAACAAGCGCTGAAGATTCACACCGCATTTGCATTTGTTGTCGATGAAGCGGATATGACATTGGATATGGGTTTTTTAAATGAAGTAGACCAAATTGCAAGTCGATTACCAGAAAAGCTGCAGTTTTTAGTTTTTTCTGCCACTATTCCAGAAAAACTTCGTCCATTCTTACGAAAATACATGGAAAATCCAATCATTGAAGAAATCAAACCAAAAGCAGTTATTTCTGAAGACATTGAAAATTGGCTGATTTCAACAAAAGGTAAAGATGAAAATCAAATGATTTATCAACTGCTGACAATTGGTCATCCTTATTTAGCAATCGTATTTGCCAATACAAAACAGCATGTGGATGAAATTGCCGATTACTTGAAAAACCAAGGCTTGAAAGTAGCAAAGATTCATGGAGACATCACCCCAAGAGAGAGAAAACGAGTGATGCGACAAGTACAGAATCTGGAGTATCAATATGTTGTAGCGACTGATTTAGCTGCTAGAGGGATCGATATCGAAGGTGTTTCTCATGTTATCAATGCAGAAATTCCAGAAGATCTAGACTTCTTTATCCATCGTGTCGGACGTACTGGACGTAATGGCTTAAAAGGAACGGCCATTACGTTATATTCGCCAAATGATGAGCAAGCCATTGATGCGATAGAAAAATTGGGCGTCTCATTTGAACCAAAAGAAATCAAAAACGGGGAAATCGTCAAAACATACGATCGTAATAGACGTGCCAAACGAGAAAAATCAAAAGATGTATTAGATCCCACGCTGATTGGTCTTGTGAAGAAGAAAAAGAAAAAGATCAAGCCTGGTTATAAGAAAAAAATCGATTGGGCAATTGCAGAAAAAAATAAAAAAGAACGCAAAATCGAACGCAGACAGCAAAGCCGTACTGCTCGTAAAAATAAGAAAAATTCACATAAATAAAAAACAAGAGGTTGTGACAAAAGGCGTGTCACAATCTCTTGTTTTTAAGCTAGACTTTTTTCCATTCCGATACAAAGTACTTCATCTTCAATAAAAGGTTCTGTGCAAGTATGATACCCTTGTTTTTCATAAAAATCTACAGCCGTCATTTCAGCTACTACATAACTAGTCTGACAACCTTCTGAAACCGCCCGTTTTTCAGCAGCTTCAAGCAACTGACCGCCTAACCCTTTTCCTCGGTATTCTTTTGCTACGCAAAATCGTTCCGGCTTGAAGCAAGTAGGTGTTTTCTTTTCATAACGCAAAGTAGCTACTGGTCTTTTTTGATCAAGAAATAGATAATAGGTTTGTTGCGGGATATCTTTTCCGTCGAATTCTAGTTCTGCAGGAATCCCTTGTTCTAATACAAAAACTTGATATCTCAAAAAGCAGCTAGCTGCGCGTATCCATTCATCCGCTCCAACTATTTTTTTCATCATATTCCTCCTTGTCATGAATAGCAGAGATGTATTGATTCCTTTATTCTTATCGTACCAAAAATCGTGGAATATGACCAAAAGGAAATGAAAATAAAAATTGAGATATTGACAGTGATCAATAGAATGCGTATACTAATTAAGTACGAAAAGGATATGATTTGTTTTTTAAGACTCACAGAAAATTCTTTCTTGGCTGAAAAAAGAATAGTCACTAATCAAATTGCTCCCTTTTTCTATTTTGGTAGAAATACCGACGCAGCTCAGCGTTATCGAGTTTAAGAGGTAATGATTACACATCATTGCAATCAAGGTGGTACCGCGAGTTTTCGTCCTTGGCTGTGATGGTGTTTTTTTGTATTTAATTTATAGAAAGCAGGTAATGATATGAAACAATTAAGTAGTGCACAAGTTCGACAAATGTTTCTTGATTTCTTCCAATCTAAAGGACATACGATTGAACCTAGTGCGTCTTTGATCCCCGTGAACGATCCAACCTTATTGTGGATCAACTCTGGTGTTGCAACATTGAAAAAATATTTTGATGGTTCAGCTGTGCCAGAAAATCCAAGAATCACAAATGCCCAAAAATCTATTCGAACAAATGATATCGAAAATGTCGGTAAAACAGCACGTCACCATACGATGTTTGAGATGCTGGGTAATTTTTCGATTGGTGACTATTTCAAAAATGAAGCCATCCACTGGGCATGGGAATTTTTGACTGATCCAAAATGGATGGCATTCGATCCAGAAAAACTTTATGTAACAGTTTATCCAAAAGATACAGAAGCAAAACGCATCTGGCATGAAGAAGTTGGCCTGCCACTAGATCACATTATTGATGTAGAAGACAACTTCTGGGATATCGGTGCAGGCCCATGTGGTCCGGATACGGAAATTTTCTATGACCGTGGAGAAGCTTATAACGATTTAGCAGAAGATGATCCTGAAAACTATCCAGGAGGAGAAAATGAACGTTATTTAGAAATCTGGAACTTAGTATTTTCAGAATTCAACCATAAGCCTGATAACACATTTGAACCACTTCCTCATAAAAACATTGATACGGGGATGGGATTGGAACGCATGGTCTCAATCGTTCAAGATGCGCCAACGAACTTTGAGACAGACTTGTTTATGCCTATTATCCACGCCGTAGAAAAGCTAAGCAAACAAGTAAAATATGGTGAAAACCCAGTAACAGATATTTCTTACAAAGTAATCGCAGATCATATTCGCGCCCTTTCATTTGCTATTGGCGACGGTGCATTGCCATCGAATGAAGGGAGAGGGTATGTCTTACGCCGTTTGCTTCGTCGTGCTGTCATGCATGGGAAAAAATTAGGTATTGAACAAGCATTCTTATATCGTTTAGTCCCTGTTGTTGGGGAAATCATGGTAAGTTATTATCCTGAAGTACTTCAACAAAAAGAATTTATTGAAAAAGTTATCCGTACAGAAGAAGAACGTTTCAATGAAACAATCAATGAAGGTTTGGAAATCTTAAATCAAGTGATCCAAGAAGTAAAAAACGAAAACGGGACGACTCTAGCAGGAAAAGACATCTTCAAACTATACGACACATATGGCTTCCCAGTAGAATTAACGGAAGAGGTGGCAGAAGATGAAGGACTGAAAGTTGATCATGCTGGTTTTGAAAAAGAAATGGATGCACAACGCGAACGTGCTCGCTCTGCCCGCAGTACTGAAAAATCAATGGGGGTACAATCTGCTTTATTGACAGATATCAAAGTAGAAAGTAAATTCATTGGATACACAGAACAAGAATCAGATAGTCAATTATTGGTCATCGTTAAAGGTGAGTCTCTTTTGAATGAAGTCGAAGAAGGTGAAGCTCAAATGATCTTTGATCAAACACCTTTCTATGCAGAAATGGGTGGGCAAGTAGCGGATCAAGGATGGATCATGAATGAAGTAGGCGAAATCGTAGCAGTTGTTACAGATGTTCAAAAAGCGCCTAATGGTCAATTTATGCATACCGTAGAAGTAAAAGCACCAATGAGCGAAGGACAAACCTATCATCTATTGATTGATCAATCGATGCGCAATCGGATCATCAAAAACCATACAGCAACCCATCTACTGCACAAGGCATTGAAAGAAGTACTTGGCGAGCATGCAAATCAAGCTGGTTCTTTAGTCGCTCCTGGACATTTACGATTCGACTTTACCCACTTTGGTCAAATCACTTCAGATGAATTAGCTGAAATGGAAAGAATCGTCAACGAAAAAATCTGGGAAGCTATCCCAGTTGAAACAATTGAAACAGATATCGATACAGCCAAAAACATGGGTGCAATGGCTTTGTTTGGTGAAAAATACGGACATGACGTTCGAGTAGTAAATATTGGCGGCTGGTCAATCGAACTGTGCGGAGGCACACATGTAGCAAATACAGAAAACATCGGAATCTTCAAAATCGTTTCTGAATCAGGAATTGGTGCAGGCGTGCGACGAATCGAGGCTGTAACAAGTAAAGAAGCGTACGAACTACTTGAAGAAGAAGAAAAACAACTAAAACAAGTAGCAACAATTGTTAAATCACCTCAATTGAAGGAAGTTGTTTCAAAAGCGGAACAATTGCAACAGCAAGTAAGAGAGCTACAAAAGGAAAATGAACAATTAGCTAGCAAGTTAGCGAATCAACAAGCTGGTGATGTATTCAAAGATCCAGAAACGATCAATGGAAAAACAATCATTGCAGCACAAGTAAAAGTGAAAGATATGAATCAGCTGCGTCAATTAGCTGACCAATGGAAACAAAAAAATATTTCAGATATTCTTGTTTTAGCAAACGAACAAGAAGGAAAAGTCAGTCTGCTAGCAGCAATGACGAAAGAATCAAATGAAGCTGGACTAAAAGCTGGCGACTTGATTAAAGCAATCGCACCGAAAGTAGGCGGTGGCGGTGGTGGACGTCCAGACATGGCACAAGCTGGCGGGAAAAATCCTGCTGGTATTCCAGATGCACTTAAAGCTGCGAAAGAATGGGTTGCGCAACAATAGGGCGTTTACGTTTGACAGAAAAACAAAAGTTCAAACATTGAACGAAACATGATTATGGGGGCGAAGACAAACAAGTCTTGCCCTCATACTTTTTTCAATTGGCTGGCGCATCTAATCAAATGGTCGGATTCGGATGGTCTTTAGTTGACGAAAGTGACAGAAATTTTTACGATTAGTATAAATAAAAAGGGGTGAAAAAATGAATAGTAGAAATAAGACCTTTCGACTAGTCTTACGTGCGATCTTGTTAGCAATCATCATCGTACAAGCGATGGTTCCTTGGCTGGGGTTTATTCCATTAGGATTCATTAGTTTAACAATTATCCATATCACAGTAATTATTGCTGCAGTAGTATTAGGCCCAAAAGATGGCATGGTGATTGGCTTGTTTTGGGGAATCGCTACAATTGTTCGTGCCTATGCCATGCCAACAACGCCATTTGATACATTAGTGTTCACGAATCCGATTATCTCGGTAGTTCCCAGAGTACTTGTTGGCTTAGTAGCAGGCTTGGTTTTCCACTGGATTTATCAAAAAAATAAATCAATAACGATCAGCTCAGCCTTTGCAGGGGTACTGGGTTCATTGGTCAATACAGTCTTAGTGTTAGGATTCATGGGATTATTTTATACAGGTGCAACGGCAGATGCCTATGGTGTAGATTCTGCTCTTTTATTTAAAACCTTAGCAGGGGTTGCAGCAATCAATGGGATACCAGAAGCAATAGGTGCGGGAATCATAACACCATTACTAGCAAAAGCGTTATTTGCAGCAACACCGTTGAAACCAGAATAATGACCATCTTTTAATAGTAATAGGACGCACGATAGATAGAAAAAGGAAGAGAGGAGAGGAAAACAATCGTCCTCTCCATCTTTTTACCTGAGCAACAAGCAAACTAGAAGGGGTAAAAAACTTGGCTAAGAAACAAGAAGAAAAAAAGAAACAAATACCGCAACAGCGGACAAAAAAAGGAGTACTAGCGGGTATCTTAGGATTGGTTACGAATCTGATCTTGTTTGTCTCTAAGCTAATGATCGGGCTTTTTTCAGGAAGTGTCTCCATTATGGCTGATGCAGTGAACAGTCTATCAGATACTGCTTCATCCATATTGACTTTGATCGGATTTAAAATTGCTGCAAAGCCAGCAGATCAGGAACATCCTTATGGACACGAACGCTTCGAATATATCAGTGGGTTATTTGTTTCGATCATCATTACTTATGTAGGATTTCAATTTTTAGAGTCTTCTGCTGAAAAAATCATCCATCCAGAAAATGTCTCTTTAACACCCATCGTCTTTTTTGTCCTAATCATTTCCATCTTTTTGAAATTTGCACAAGGCAAAATGTATCAGGTTATTGCGCAATCCATTGATTCTGAAACATTGAGAGCTACAGCAACAGATAGTTATAATGATGTCTTTACTACACTGGCTGTATTGCTTTCAGCAGCAATCGAATGGGTAACTGGATGGCGTATCGATGGATATATAGGTTTTGCTTTAGCATTATATATCCTTTATAGTGGATTGACGATGCTTCGAAATTTTGTATACGAACTATTAGGAAGTCGCCCAACGCCAGCAGAGATTGAAGAAATGGAAGAGCATTTAAATGCTTGCGATGATATACTTGGCTATCATGATTTATTGGTGCATAACTATGGACCCAATAAACGCTTTGCATCAGTCCACATCGAAGTAGATGAATCAATGAATTTGAATGTGGCTCATAAGATTATTGATCTGATAGAAAAAGACTTTAAAAAGTCTTTGGATGTGGAACTTGTCTGTCACTTGGATCCAATGCCTGTTGATAACGAAAAATACTATAATATCTTGCGGCAGTTAAAGCAAATTCTTCTTGAAACAGGTACAGGGCTTAATATTCATGATTTTAGAGTAATTCATCAAGGAAAAACGCTGCAATTTGATGTAGTGGTCCCTGAGAAATTCCAGTTTGATGATACAGAACTAGAAAGAATCTTACGTAGTCAAATAGAAGAAAAAATTGGAGATTACCAATTGGAAATTACGTTTGATCACAATTATCTTTTATATTAAATGAGAAACTATAAAAAGACTCCTTAAAGTTTTTAATTTAAAGAGTCTTTTTTTCTTTTAATTGTTTATGGAGAGCCTGACGTGCAAGATTATCTGCTCCTTTATTTTTGTTTTCGGGCAGCCATTGCAGGATCAATAAAGAAAATTCGGATAGAAGTTCTTGGATTCTTTGAAGGTAGGGAAGGAAGAGCTCGTTCTTCGTTGCGTTTTTGTCGACCGTAGAAACTAGTGTTTTGCTGTCTGAAAAACAGAAAATCGTTTCATTCTGTAAGTCGTTTTTCTTTAGAAATTCTAAAGTTTTTAAAAAGACTTCGAACTCTGCTTGATGGTTTGTCCCTAAAGAAAGCGGGATAGATAGCTGTTCTTGTTTACCTTGATAGACAATCAAGATTCCGCCTCCACTAGGACCAGGGTTGCCTTTTGTAGAGGCATCAATGTATACTTTTAACATAAAAAGAGATTCTCCTTTTTGTTCAAACTAATGTTATGGTAAGATTATATCATTACTGAATCGGTGAGAGGTTAGAGAATGAAAAAAAATATTCGATGGCAGCCTGAACTGGCACATACGATCATCTATTGGTCATTGACCTTGATCATTCTGTTTTTTAGTCTGATTCTTTCTTTAGAAAACACAGGTCCTTATTGGAAAAGCAATTTTGTTTTAGGTATTTTTCTTGTTTTTCTATTTCTAGGTTTGCGACGTTCTTTTATTTTAAAATCAAACTCTGTGATTATACGTTATGCTGCTTTTTGGAAAGACCGAGAAATATCTGTCGGACAGATTCGATCTTTGACGCCAACTAATACTGGGGTGCAAATGATGTTGCAAGATGAGAAAGCCCCATCTGTTTTCATGATGCGAAAAAAAGATCAAGTAGTCCTTTTTGATCATTTTGAAAAAAACGGACCCAAATCAGAATCAATTCCTTATCCTTATACGAAAAAAAGAAAAAGCTAATTTTAAAAATCAGAACCTAAAAAAACGAATTTTTACAGGAAAAGAAAAGAGTGAGACGTACGGTTCATCCCGTTTAGCGTCTCACTCTATTTGTTTATCTATTCATGCATACTAGTATCGGTAGTCTGAACGTTGCTTTTCTTGACATGGGCAGCTTGTGTTCCTCGATTCCCTTCGATGATCTCAAATTCGACCACTTGATTTTCTTCCAAAGTTTTGAATCCCTCTTCTTCAATCGCAGTAAAATGTACAAAAATTTCTTCTGTATCATCATAACTGATAAAGCCGTATCCTTTTTTGTTGTCAAACCATTTTACAATTCCTGTGGTCAAAGCACTCACGACCTTTCTAAAGTCTGATCATAGCCTTCATTATAAAGAGTATTTATAAGTACGTCAAATAAATTAAAAACCTGTAATTTTATGTTTTTTTTCTGAATAAAAAAAGGTATAATTGGCATATCTTAACAAAGAAGATATTTTGTTGAATAAAGTTCGTGAAAAGGGGTAATCAAATGAAGAATGATCTGCAAATTTCACAAGAAACAGAGCTAGAACCGATTGTTGAAGTGGCTAGTAAATTAGATCTTAAGGAAGACGATTTGGAACTGTATGGGAAATATAAGGCGAAAATCAATTTTTCTGGAATCAATCGATCAAAGGATAACGCTGAGGGGCATTTGATCTTAGTTACTTCCATCAATCCAACACCAGCTGGCGAAGGAAAGTCAACGATCACTGTAGGGTTAGGAGACGCGCTCAATAAAATCAATAAAAAATCTGTTATTGCATTGCGAGAACCCTCACTTGGTCCTGTGATGGGAATCAAAGGTGGTGCTGCAGGCGGAGGATATGCACAGGTATTGCCTATGGAAGATATCAACTTGCATTTTACTGGTGACATGCATGCTATCACAACAGCTAATAATGCATTATCTGCTCTTTTAGATAATCATATTCATCAAGGAAATGAATTGAACATCGATGCCCGCCGAGTGATTTGGAAACGGGTAGTCGATCTCAATGATCGTGAACTGCGTAAAGTAATTGTTGGCTTGGGTGGGCCAATCCAAGGTGTCCCAAGAGAAGATGGTTTTGATATCACAGTTGCCAGCGAAATCATGGCTATCTTGTGTCTTGCGGCAGACCTTGAAGATTTAAAGGCTCGTCTTGCAAGGATCGTTGTCGGCTATACATTTGACCGTCAGCCTGTGACTGCTGGAGACTTGAAAGCAGAAGGCGCTCTGGCATTACTGCTGAAAGATGCAATCAAGCCGAATCTTGTACAAACAATTTACGGAACACCAGCTTTTGTCCACGGGGGACCGTTTGCCAATATCGCTCATGGCTGCAATAGTATTTTAGCTACCAAGACAGCATTGAGATTAGCAGATTACGTTGTCACAGAGGCAGGATTTGGTGCAGATCTTGGCGGAGAGAAATTTTTAGATATCAAAGTACCTAACTTGAAAAAAGCGCCGGATGCTGTGGTGATTGTCGCCACTGTCCGTGCATTGAAAATGCATGGCGGAATGAAAAAAGATGAACTTAAAAATGAGAATCTTGATGCTTTGAAAGTAGGTTTTGCAAATTTAAAGCGCCATATATGTAATATGGAACAATATCAGCTACCTGTGATCGTCGCAATCAATGAATTCGTAACAGATACAGACAATGAACTCACACTGTTGGAGCACTTGTGTGAAAATCAGGGGATTCTTGCCAAGAGAGCGAGTGTATGGGCAGATGGAGCAGAAGGCGGCGTTGATTTAGCAAAAGCTGTAGTACGATTGATTGATAGAAAAGAAGCTAATTACAAGCCATTATACCGCCTAGAAGAAACGATACAAGAAAAGACAGAAACAATCGTCAAGAAAATTTACGGAGGAAATGGTGTTGTTTTCAGCAAAAAAGCGCAAAAACAAATAGAAGAGTTTACGAAGAATGGATGGGACAAACTGCCGATTTGTATGGCAAAAACACAGTATTCATTTTCTGATGATCCTTCACTGCTAGGTGCACCGGAAGATTTCACCATCACGATCCGCGAAATCATCCCAAAATTAGGGGCAGGATTTTTAGTAGCCTTGACTGGAGATGTTATGACGATGCCTGGTTTGCCTAAAAAACCTGCTGCATTGAATATGGACGTGACAAATGACGGAGAAGTGTTGGGATTGTTTTAAGCTTGATTATAATCTACCGTATACTAAATAACTTTCATTAAACATCGAAGGAGCTGTATTTTGACTACAGCTTCTTTTTTTAGACGATAGGGAATTAATTTTGTTTACACTAGGATCATTCTTTTTCTTTATTGTATTTTGAGCTATACTAAAGCATAATAGGAGGGTATGATGAAAACGACATTTATAAGAAAAACCGGTTTTTACGGTATGGGTAGCTCGATTCAATTAAGAATCAACAATGAAAAACGCAGTGTTCTCAGTCATGAACAAAAGATAACGCTTGATCTGGAAGTGCCCTTTACGATGCAGGTCACCTTTTATTGGCTAAAAAGCCCCGTTTATACAGTGAAAGAAGCAAAGCCTGCTTATGTGATCACAATGAATTACTTGATTCTTCAAATCTATCCGTTTTTATTTCTAGCAACTGGGTTGGGGGCCGTTTTCCTACAAAATTTATTTTTCAGTTTTTTTGCAGTTATTGTGTTGATTGCGTTCTTTTTCTATATAAAAAACCGGGCATATTTGATCAAGGAGGAAAATTATGGCAAACTCTGATCTTTTTTTAATCAGTTTCAATCGAATCGAAAAATGGATGAGAGACGAGATGGGAAATGCACGAAATATGGGATTTACCGAACTTGTCAGACGCCTAGCTCAAAGAAAACAATTAATGATCAGAAAATACGAAGATGATCTTTTACAGCTTGCTCAGTTAAGGAATGCGATCGTCCATGATCGGATCGCAGTCGATTTTGTCATTGCAGAGCCAAATGATTGGACAGTCAAGCGAATCCAGCTGATCGAACAAGAACTGATTCAGCCTGAAACCGTGCTGCCTCGATTTGCAAAACGTGTAACAGGTTTTGAACAAGATCTTCCGTTACTTGAACTGTTAAAGATAGTAGCAGAAAAAAGGTATTCACAATTTCCGTTATACAATAAAGGAAAATTTGTAGCATTGATTACTTTACGTAATATCGGGTTTTGGCTAGCAAAAGAAAGCCAAAAAGGTCCGGTTGATTTAACAAATAAACGAGCGTTGGATTTGATTATCCAAAACGGAAAGTACACAAATTATCATTTTGTTCCAGCTAAAACACATATTTACGAGGTTGAAGCGATGTTTCGTGAGCAAGGGACTTTGGAAGCCGTACTTATCACTAAAGATGGGAATCCCGATGGTAATCTGCTCGGGATCGTACGACCTCGTGATATTTATAAACAAATAGAAAAGGATTGATTTTTTGTTAATTATTTATTGGATATTCAGCGCTTTGCTAGTAGGAGTGGATCAGTTGGTCAAATGGTGGATCACTGATAATCTAGCGCTTGGAGAGACGAAAAATCTTATACCAGGTATTTTGTCACTGAATCATATTCGAAACACTGGAGCCGCATGGAGTATGCTAGAAGGGAAGATGTGGTTCTTTACTATAGTGACACTCATTGCAGTCGTTGTGATTCTCACATTGATGATTAAAAATCGTGAAAAAGGTAATCGCTGGTTCATGATTGGATTGAGTTTGATTCTAGCTGGTGCGATTGGCAATTTTATCGACCGTATTCGTCTTGGCTATGTAGTAGATATGTTCCAGACAGATTTTATGAGCTTTCCGATTTTTAACGTAGCAGATGTGACACTTGTATGTGGAGTGATTTGTATATTAATTTATATTATTTTAGATGAAAAGGATCAAAGAAAAAAATGACAGAACTTAAAACGACGATTCACCATGAATCTGGTAGGATCGATAAAGTATTGACTAATTTATTCACCGATTACAGTCGTTCGCAAATTCAGCTGTGGCTGAAAAATGGAGCGGTTTCTGTCAATGGACAGCCAGTCAAAGCAAATTACAAAGTAAAACAAGGAGACGAGATTACTGTCTTGATCCCCGAACCAGAAACATTAGATGTGGTCCCAGAAAATATCCCGTTGACGATCGTTTACGAAGATGAAGATGTAGCGGTGATAAACAAACCTCAAGGAATGGTCGTTCATCCTTCAGCAGGTCATACGCATGGCACAATGGTCAATGCGCTGATGTACCATATCAAGGATCTTTCTACGATCAACGGCGTTATTCGTCCAGGTATTGTTCACCGAATCGACAAAGATACTTCCGGACTGCTAATGGTTGCCAAAAATGACCAGGCACACGAATCATTAGCTCAGCAATTAAAAGATAAGACCTCTTTGCGCAAATACGTTGCTTTAGTCCATGGAGAGATTCCTCACGAAAAAGGAACCATCAATGCGCCAATCGGCCGTTCGAAGGAAAACCGGAAAATGCAGGCGATAAGAGAAGATGGGAAGCCGGCTGTCACACATTTTACTGTATTGGAACGTTTCGAAGGATTTACTCTGGTTGAATTAAAACTAGAAACCGGAAGAACACACCAGATCCGTGTGCATATGAAGTATATCGGTTATCCGTTAGCTGGAGATCCAGTATACGGACCGAAGAAAACTTTGAAAGGCAATGGTCAGTTTCTCCATGCGCAAATGTTAGGTTTTACGCACCCGACTACAAACGAAAAGATGATCTTTGAAGCACCTCTTCCAGAAGTTTTTGAAAAAACTTTAGAAAAATTAAGAAAAAACATTGCATTTTAATTTAGATAACGGTATAGTAATTAACAACGAAAGCATAAAACTTAATAGAATTCCTTTAAGTTTAGTCCCGTGAGGCTAAGAAGGGTGGGAGCAAGGATACGTATGGTGCGCCATAAGTAGATTGCTCATTGACATAGTATAGCTATCAGTGTATCAGTATACGCTCAGTCTAAACATTCCTCCTGTCCTCTTAGGGCAGGAGTTTTTTTATGCAAAAAAGTAGGGGGAATGAAAATGCAAGCAAAAGAAGTAGTAGATCAGGTAACCATGAAGCGAGCATTGACTCGAATTACTTATGAGATTATCGAGAGAAACCATAGTATCCAAGATATCGTATTGGTAGGTATCAAAACACGAGGAATCTACATTGCATCAAGAATTGCCGAACGCCTGAAGCAGCTAGAAGATATCGATATTCCTGTAGGAGAACTGGATATCACTTTATACCGAGATGACAAAAAAGAAAATCCAGAAGAACCGGAACTTCATTCTTCTGACATCCCAGTTTCCTTAGAAGGAAAAGAAGTTATTTTGATTGATGATGTTTTGTATACAGGACGAACGATTCGAGCAGCAATGGACGCAGTAATGGATTTTGGTAGACCAAGAAAAATTTCATTAGCAGTCCTGGTCGATCGTGGGCATCGAGAATTGCCAATCCGTGCAGATTATGTTGGGAAGAACATTCCAACATCTCGGGCGGAAGAGATTTTAGTAGAGATGCAAGAGCTTGATGGACAAGATCGCATCATGATTTTGAAAGAGGAAGATTAGAGGAGAGAGAAACATGTCGGAGAAAAAAGGATTTCATAATGATGACGTGGTGTTAGATATCCACGATCGCCCAACCCCAGGACATTGGGTAGGATTAAGTTTACAACACTTGTTCACGATGTTCGGAGCAACCGTGTTAGTCCCCATCTTAGTAGGTATCGATCCAGGTATCGCGCTAGTCAGTTCAGGACTAGGTACATTGGTGTACTTATTTACTACTAAAGGAAAGATACCTGCGTACTTAGGAAGCAGCTTCGCTTTCATTGCAGCGATGCAGCTTTTGATGAAAACAGATGGTTATCCAGCGATTGCACAAGGAGCAGTCACAACTGGATTAGTCTACTTGATTGTTGCGCTGATCATCAAAAAGATCGGTTCAGCATGGCTGGATAAAATCTTGCCTCCAATCGTCGTCGGTCCAGTCATCATGGTTATCGGGTTGGGACTTGCGGCAAATGCAGCAACAAACGCTATGTATAATCAGGGCACGTATGATTTCAAGTATATTGCTGTAGCACTGATCACATTAGGATTGACCATTTTCTTCAACATGTGGCTAAGAGGTTTTCTCGGATTGATTCCGATTTTACTAGGTATCATTAGCGGATACATCGTAGCCTTGCTGTTTGGAATCGTGGATACTAAGCCAATCGTAGACGCTGCCTGGTTTGCTGTTCCTAACTTTGAGATTCCCTTTGTACAATATGAACCAAAGCTATATCTTGGAGCAATCACAACAATGGCACCCATCGCTTTTGTGACGATGACAGAGCATATCGGCCATCTTATGGTATTGAATAAACTAACTAAACGTAATTTCTTTGAAGAACCGGGTCTTCATAAGACGTTGACAGGTGATGGGTTAGCACAAATCGTGGCAGCCTTTGTCGGAGGTCCTCCTGTAACAAGTTATGGTGAAAACATTGGTGTTCTGGCTATCACACGTGTCCATAGCGTGTTTGTGATCGGTGGAGCTGCAGTATTTGCAGTCATTTTAGGATTCGTAGGAAAATTAAGCGCTTTGATTTTAAGTATCCCTGGACCAGTCATCTCAGGAATCAGTTTTATCTTATTTGGAGTAATTGCGGCAAGTGGAATGAAGATTTTAATCGAGAACAAAATCGATTTTGATAAAAAGAAAAATCTGTTGATTGCTTCAGTTATCTTAGTAGTAGGAATTGGCGGACTCGTCTTTGAAGTAGGCACATTTACATTGTCGGCAATGGCATTAGCAACTGTACTTGGCATCATTTTAAATCTTATCTTACCAGAAACTTCACGAAGCGAAGAAAACTAAGGAGGAAACATTATGATCATCAAATCAGAACGTATCAGCTTAAAGCATTTATTGACCGTTGAGGCACTTACTGATCAAGAAGTTATGGGCTTGATCCGCAGAGGGCAGGAATTCAAGCAAGGTGCTAATTGGACTCCGCAAAAGCGCCAGTACTTTGCTACAAACCTCTTTTTCGAAAATAGTACTCGCACACATAAAAGCTTCGATGTAGCGGAGAAAAAACTAGGGCTAGAAGTGATTGAATTTGAAGCAAGCACAAGCTCTGTCCAAAAAGGGGAAACACTATACGATACAGTACTGACGATGTCAGCATTAGGCGTAGACGTAGCGGTTATCCGTCATGGTGATGAGAACTATTATGACGAACTGATACAAAGTAAAACAATCCAGTGTTCGATTATCAATGGAGGAGACGGAAGCGGACAGCATCCAACCCAATGCTTGCTTGATTTGATGACCATTTATGAAGAATTTGGACATTTTGAAGGACTGAAAGTTGCCATCGTAGGTGATATCACTCACTCTCGCGTAGCTAAATCCAATATGCAGATGTTAAAACGTCTAGGCGCACAAGTATTCTTCTCAGGTCCTAGAGAATGGTACGACGATGAATTCGAAGTGTACGGACATTATATGCCATTGGATGAACTACTAGATCAAGTTGATGTCATGATGATGCTTCGGGTGCAACACGAACGCCATGATGGAAAAGAAAGTTTCTCAAAAGAAGGCTACCATCAGGAACATGGGTTAACAGTTGAGCGTGCGAAGAAGTTGCAAAAACATGCAATCATTATGCACCCAGCACCAGTTAACCGCGATGTAGAATTAGCTGATTCATTAGTGGAAGGATTACAGTCGCGGATCGTTCAGCAAATGAGCAATGGAGTATTCGTCAGAATGGCAATCTTAGAAGCAGTGCTAAATGGAAAAGCGTAATTATAGGAGGATGAAAAAATGAAAACACTCATTAAAAACGGTCAGATCAATACACGAAAAAATATGACGACACCAGCAGAAATTTGGATAGAAGATGGGCGAATCAAAGCAATCGGTACAGGATTCTCAGAAGCCGAATTTGATGAAGTGTTTGATGCAAAGGGACAATTGATCACACCTGGTTTAGTGGACGTCCATGTTCATTTGAGAGAGCCAGGATTTACATACAAGGAGACGATCGAAGCTGGGACTCGCTCAGCTGCTCGTGGCGGTTTCACTACTGTATGCGCGATGCCGAATTTAAATCCTGTACCTGATACGGCAGAAAAGCTGAGACAAGTATATGACATCATTAGAAAAGATGCAGTTGTGAAGGTATTTCAGTATGCGCCAATCACAGAAAATCTGCGAAGTGAGAAATTAGTTGATCAAGAAGCACTGATTGAAGAAGGTGCTTTTGCTTTCACAAATGACGGTGTAGGTGTCCAAACAGCTGGGACGATGTATCTGGCTATGAAAGAAGCTGCAAAAAACAATAAAGCCCTAGTAGCCCATACAGAAGATGAATCTTTATTATTTGGCGGCGTTATGCACGCTGGCAAGAAGGCAGAAGAACTTGGTCTTCCCGGGATCTTAAGCGTAACCGAGTCTTCTCAAATTGCTAGAGATCTGTTGCTAGCTGAAGCAACTGGTGTTCATTACCATGTTTGCCATGTTTCTACTAAAGAAAGTGTCCGTGTAATCAGAGACGCAAAAAAAGCAGGAATCCACGTAACAGCAGAAGTTTCACCCCATCATCTTATTTTGATCGACGAAGATATTCCCGAAGATTTCGGCTTTTGGAAAATGAACCCGCCGCTAAGAGGACGGGAGGACAGAGAAGCTTTGATCGAAGGCTTGCTTGACGGTACGATCGATTGCATCGCTACAGATCATGCCCCCCATGGATTAGAAGAAAAAAGCCAAAGTTTCATGAAATCACCATTTGGTATCGTAGGAAGCGAAACAGCGTTTCAACTGATCTATACTCATTTTGTAGAAACTGGTCGATTCACGTTGGAACAAGTGATCAATTGGTTGGCAGTTAAACCGGCTGAGATTTTTGGTTTGAATGCAGGAACGCTAACGGTTGGTGCCCCCGCTGATGTAGCAGTTTTTGATATTACACAAACTTGCACGATCGATAAAGCAGACTTTTTATCAAAAGGGGAGAATACACCTTTTATCGGCTGGAAAGTAAAAGGCGAAACACAAATGACTTTTGTCAACGGAAAACTTGTGTGGCAGAAGGGAGAATAAAAGTATGGAACGTTTGCTTATATTAGAAGATGGAACAGTTTTCGAAGGAAAGGCTTTTGGTGCAGATGCTAGTGTCTTCGGAGAAATCGTTTTTACAACAAGTATGACTGGCTATCAAGAAACTATCACTGATCAAAGTTTTAACGGTCAAATCATTACATTTACCTATCCTATGGTGGGTAATTATGGGGTAAATAGAGATGATTATGAATCGATTTCTCCAACATGCAAAGGAGTAGTAGTAAAAGAACATGCACGTGTAGCTTCAAACTGGCGAAACCAAATGACGCTAGATTCATTTTTGAAACAAAAAGGAATTCCTGGAATATCAGGTATCGATACGCGCGCCCTTACTCGCAAAATCCGTGAAGTCGGAACGATGAAAGCTAGTATCGTTGATGCTGGAGATTCCTTCGAACATGCATTTGATCAGCTGAAAGCAACCGTTCTAGCAACCAATCAAGTGCAGCAAGTCTCAACTAACAAACCTTATCCAAGTCCAGGAACAGGTCGGAAAGTCATTGTCATTGACTTCGGTTTAAAACATAGTATTTTACGAGAATTGAGTAAAAGAAACTGTAACCTCACAGTACTTCCCTATAACACAGATGCCGAGACGATTTTAGCGCTATCACCAGACGGAGTCATGCTGACGAATGGACCTGGTGATCCAAAAGATGTGCCAGAAGCAATCGAAATGATCAAAAAAATCCAAGGAAAAGTACCGATTTTTGGTATTTGTCTCGGTCACCAGTTATTTGCTTTAGCCAACGGTGCAGATACCTATAAAATGAAATTCGGACATCGAGGATTAAATCACCCGGTACGAGAAGTAGCGACCGGAAGAATTGATTTTACTTCTCAAAATCATGGCTATGCAGTCGATGAAGCCACGATTGATCCAGAAAAACTCATCGTAACTCATGTAGAAGTAAATGACGGAACAGTAGAAGGAGTCAAACACAGAGATTATCCCGCTTTCAGTGTGCAGTTTCATCCAGATGCTGCCCCTGGTCCGCATGATGCACTACATTTATTTGATGAATTTATGGAAATGATGGACGCAGGAAAGGAGCAGTAAACAGATGCCGAAACGTACAGATATCAAGAAAATTATGGTGATTGGATCTGGTCCGATCATCATTGGTCAAGCCGCAGAATTTGACTACGCAGGAACACAAGCCTGCCTTGCCTTAAAAGAAGAAGGATATGAAGTGGTTTTAGTAAATTCTAATCCTGCGACGATCATGACGGATAAAGAAGTGGCAGATCAAGTATATATCGAACCGATCACACTTGAATTTGTATCAAGGATTCTTCGAAAAGAGCGTCCAGATGCTCTCCTTCCAACTTTAGGCGGACAGACAGGCCTCAATATGGCAATGGAGCTGGCAGCATCAGGTATTTTAGAAGAATTGAACATAGAACTTCTAGGAACAAAGCTTTCTGCGATCGATCAAGCAGAAGATCGTGATCTATTCAAACAGTTGATGAAAGAATTGAATCAGCCAATCCCCGAGTCTGAAATCGTCAATACAGTAGAAGAAGCTGTAGATTTTGCAAATAAAATCGGCTATCCTGTCATCGTTCGTCCAGCCTTTACTTTAGGCGGAACTGGTGGTGGTATGTGTGAAAATGAAGAAGAATTACGTATCGTATCAGAAAATGGATTAAGTCTTTCCCCCGCTACCCAATGTTTGATTGAACGAAGTATTGCAGGTTTTAAAGAAATTGAATATGAAGTGATGAGAGATTCGGCTGATAATGCAATCGTTGTCTGCAATATGGAAAATTTTGACCCAGTGGGTATCCATACAGGTGATTCTATCGTATTTGCCCCTAGTCAAACATTGTCTGACCATGAATATCAAATGCTTCGTGATGCTTCTCTTTCGATTATTCGAGCACTTAAGATCGAGGGAGGCTGTAACGTCCAACTCGCTCTTGATCCACATAGTTTTAATTATTATGTGATTGAAGTCAATCCGCGTGTTTCTCGTTCATCTGCGTTAGCAAGTAAGGCGACTGGCTATCCGATCGCTAAGCTAGCTGCTAAAATAGCACTTGGATTAACATTAGACGAAATGAAAAATCCTGTTACAGGAACGACTTTTGCAGAATTTGAACCTGCATTAGATTATGTTGTAGCTAAAATTCCTCGCTGGCCGTTTGATAAGTTCGAAAACGGAGAACGGCTTTTAGGCACGCAGATGAAAGCAACTGGTGAAGTGATGGCTATCGGTCGGAATATCGAAGAGTCTTTATTGAAAGCTGTGCGTTCTTTAGAAATCGGTACACACCATATCGAACTTCCTGAGTTGGCAGACATCACGGACGATGACCTAATCCAAAAAGTGGTTCGAGCACAAGATGATCGCCTGTTTTATGTAGCTGAAGCTATTAGAAGAGGGTACACCATAGAAGAATTAGCGGATTTGACAAAAATCGATTTATTCTTTTTAGATAAACTGTTGCATATCGTAGAAATCGAACAGCAGTTGAAACAGCAGCCGTTGGATGACAAGATATTGAAAACAGCGAAACAAAACGGTTTTACAGACAAAAAAGTGGCGGAGCTGTGGGAAATAAACGAAGAAGCCGTTCGCCAGATGAGAAAAGAAAATGATTTGATTCCTGTATATAAGATGGTTGACACTTGTGCAGCGGAATTCGAATCAAAAACACCTTATTTTTATAGTTCCTATGAATATGAAAATGAAAGTTCACGATCAGAAAAGCACTCAGTTCTAGTACTGGGATCTGGTCCTATCCGTATCGGACAAGGGGTTGAATTTGACTATGCGACTGTGCATTCTGTCAGGGCAATCCAGCAGGCAGGATACGAAGCAATCATCATGAACAGCAATCCTGAAACAGTTTCGACTGACTTTTCTATTTCGGATAAATTATATTTTGAGCCATTGACCTTCGAAGATGTGATGAATGTGATCGAGCTAGAACAGCCGATAGGAGTAATCGTTCAATTTGGTGGTCAGACAGCAATCAACTTAGCCGAACCTTTGACTGCTGCTGGTGTAAAAATCTTAGGGACAACGATCGAAGACTTGGATCGTGCGGAAAATCGTGATTTATTCGAGCAAGCGCTGAAAGAGTTGGATATTCCTCAACCTTTAGGGGATACTGCTACAAGTAAAGAAGAAGCCGTGGTTATCGCTTCGAGAATTGGTTATCCAGTTCTTGTTCGTCCAAGCTATGTATTAGGCGGACGTGCGATGGAAATCGTTGAAAACCAGCGAGATTTAGAAGATTACATGGAACATGCCGTGAAAGCATCTCCAGAACATCCAGTACTAGTGGACCGTTACTTGCTTGGCGGTGAATGCGAAGTGGATGCGATTTGTGACGGTGAAACAGTACTCATCCCAGGGATCATGGAGCATATTGAGCGTGCTGGTGTCCATTCAGGGGATTCAATGGCTGTGTATCCACCTCAAACATTATCTGAATCGATCAAGAAAACGATCGAAGATTACACGATCCGCTTAGCATTAGGTTTGAATTGTGTCGGGATGATGAATATCCAGTTTGTCATCCATGAAAATGAGGTTTATGTGATCGAAGTCAATCCTCGAGCAAGTCGGACTGTTCCATTCTTAAGTAAGGTGACAGGAATTCCAATGGCACAAATTGCGACGAAAGCTATTTTGGGAGAGAAACTAAAGACACTTGGTTATGAAAACGGACTTTATCCAGAAACAAAAGAAGTTCATGTTAAAGCACCTGTCTTTTCTTTTACGAAATTGCAGAAAGTTGATACTTACTTAGGGCCTGAAATGAAATCGACTGGAGAAGTAATGGGATCTGACAGACAATTAGACAAAGCTTTGCACAAGGCATTCGAAGCTTCTGGATTACACTTGCCTGAATATGGAGCCGTATTATTTACGATTGCGGACGAAACAAAAGAAGAAGCACTAGAATTAGCTAAACGTTTTACAGAAATTGGCTATAGTCTGATAGGAACGAAACATACAGCTGCTTATTTCGAAAAAAATGGTCTGGTCGTTGAAACAGTAGCGAAAATTTCTGAGGAAGCAGCAGAAAAAAATGTAGTCGACTTAATAAGAGATGGTAAAACACAAGTGGTTGTCAATACGATTGATAAAGATCGGGGAAATGCTTCTAAAGACGGTTTCATCATCCGAAGAGAAGCAGTTGAACATGGTATTCCATTGTTTACTTCTTTAGACACAGCAGATGCGATCGTTCGAGTGATGGAATCCCGTGCTTTTTCAACTAACCCTATTTAACGGCGAGCACATGTTAAGACAAAAAGACGAAAAACCGTTGCAGGAGGGGACAGATGAAACAAGAAATGATGGAAATCGTTCAGCAAAAACAGCTGGCACCAAAGATTTTTGAAATGACATTGAAAGGTGATCTAGTAAAAGAAATGCAGCAACCAGGACAGTTCTTGCATATTCTCGTGCCGCGTGCAGACTTGCTATTACGCCGACCGATTAGCTTGAATCATATCGACCACGAAACAAATACTTGCCGTATCATTTATCGGGTGGAAGGTGAGGGGACTAGAGTCTTCTCTACTCTTTCTGCCGGAGACCATTTAGATGTCATGGGTCCTTTAGGCAATGGTTTTGATTTGTCCAATCTTCATACAGGAGACGAAGTATTTATAATCGGTGGAGGAATCGGTGTCCCTCCTCTATATGAGTTATCAAAACAGTTAGTCGAAAAAGGAATTAAGCCAACGCATTTTTTAGGTTTTGCCACACATGAAGTCGTTTATTATGAAAAAGAATTTAATCGTCTAGGAGAAACAAGAATCGCTACTGACGATGGAACATACGGTATGCACGGAAATGTCGGTAATTTATTGTTAGGAACGAAGACGGAACCTACAGCTGTTTTTGCATGTGGTTCAAACGGGTTATTGAAGACAGTGGAACAGCTGTTTTCTTCGCATCAAAATGTCCAGTTATCATTAGAATCCCGCATGGCATGTGGGATAGGGGCTTGCTATGCTTGCGTTTGTCATACGCCGGAAGATGAAACAGGAACAAAAAGTGTGAAAGTTTGTGACGAAGGACCGATTTTTAAAATAGGAGAGGTAATTATATGAATGAGAATCCTTTAGCAGTCAAGCTCCCCGGTCTAGAATTAAAAAATCCTATCATGCCGGCAAGCGGCTGTTTCGGTTTTGGCAAAGAATACGGAAAATACTATGATTTGAATCAGCTTGGATCGATCATGGTCAAGGCAACGACTCCAAATGCCCGCTTTGGCAATCCCACACCAAGAGTGGCGGAAACACCATCTGGCATGTTGAATGCAATTGGTTTGCAAAATCCTGGTCTAGACGTTGTTATGCATAAACTTCTTCCAGAATTAGAGGAGTACAATGAGTTACCCATCATCGCAAATGTTGCTGGTGCTTGTGAAGAAGACTATGTAGAAGTTTGTAGCAAAATTAGCGAAGCGCCAAATGTGAAAGCAATCGAGCTGAATATTTCTTGCCCAAATGTCAAACATGGCGGAATTGCTTTTGGAACAGATCCTGAAGTTGCTTTTCAATTAACACAAGCAGTAAAGAAAGTTTCTTCTGTTCCTGTCTATGTCAAATTGTCCCCAAATGTAACAGACATCGTTCCAATCGCTCAGGCAATCGAAGCTGGAGGGGCAGATGGGTTTACGATGATCAATACTCTTCTTGGTATGCGGATTGACCTTAAGACAAGAAAACCGATTTTAGCCAATCAAACAGGTGGACTCTCCGGACCAGCAATCAAGCCTGTCGCTATTCGTTTGATTCACCAAGTAGCAAGTATATCCAGCCTTCCAATCATTGGGATGGGCGGCGTGCAGACAGTGGATGATGTTCTTGAGATGTTTATGGCTGGAGCAAGTGCTGTAGCTATAGGGACCGCGAATTTCACCGATCCGTATATCTGTCCTAAACTAATTAAAGAGCTCCCTGTGCGAATGAGCGAACTAGGCATCGAATCGCTGGAAAGATTAATCAAAGAAGTGAGAGAGGAACGTGAACGATGAATCAACTAGACCAACGACCAATTATTGCATTAGATTTTTCAACTAGGCAAGAGGTAGAAGACTTTCTTCGATTTTTCCCGAAAGAAGAAAAATTGTTTGTGAAAATCGGAATGGAATTGTTCTACCAAGAAGGACCTGAAATCGTACGTTATCTAAAAGAGGCTGGTCATAATGTATTTTTAGATCTGAAACTTCACGATATTCCGAATACGGTCGAAAAAGCAATGCGGGGATTGGCAAAGCTTGGTGTTGATCTCACCTGTGTTCATGCCGCTGGCGGTATTCGTATGATGGAGGCGGCAATGCGAGGATTAGAAGAGGGGACTCCAGAAGGTGGAAAACGTCCGCTACTTCTAGCTATCACTCAGCTTACTTCTACAAGTGAAGAAGAAATGCATGCCGATCAACTAATCGAAGTTTCTTTAGAAAAAAGTGTGATCCATTATGCTAGCTGTGCCAAAAAAGCAGGATTAGATGGTGTGGTTTCTTCTGCTTGGGAAGTAGAAGCGATCAAAGAAATGGCAGGAGACGAATTTGTTTGCTTAACTCCGGGTATAAGACCAGAAGGAACAGTCGCAGGAGATCAGACAAGAGTAGTCACACCTTCTCAGGCAAAAGAGATCGGCTCAACTTTTATCGTTATAGGTCGACCAATCACTCAGTCAACTAATCCTTATAAAGCATATCAAACGATTCAAACAGAATGGAGCTAACCTAAAATGAATGTTGAACAAAGTATCGCAAAAGACTTATTAGAAATTGAAGCAGTATTTTTAAATCCAAGTAATCCTTTTACATGGGCAAGTGGAATCAAAAGCCCAATTTACTGTGATAACCGAATCACAATGAGCTATCCAAAAGTCCGAAAAGAGATCGCAAAAGGATTAGCAAGCAAAATCAAAGAAGCTTACCCTGAAGTACAAGTGATTGCTGGAACTGCAACAGCAGGAATCCCTCATGCCGCATGGGTAGCGGAAATACTGGATTTGCCAATGGTCTATATTCGAAGTAAGGCGAAAGATCATGGGAAAGGTAACCAAATCGAAGGACGTATATTTGAAGGTCAGAAGATGGTTGTGATCGAGGATTTGATTTCTACAGGCGGAAGTGTCTTGGAAGCAGCTGAAGCAGCAAAAAGAGAAGGTGCGGATATCCTTGGTGTTGCGGCTATCTTTACGTATGAGTTGCCAAAAGGAAAAGCAAATTTCGAAAAAGCCGAAATCCCTCTTATGACGTTGACCAATTATTCTGTATTGATTGAAGCAGCTTTAGAAGATCGTTATATCGATGAGCAAGAATTAACTCTGCTAAAAGAATGGAAAAAAGATCCTGAAAATTGGCAGATTTAAGCGCGCTTGATGAAGATAGAGAAATCCGATTTGTGTCTCCAGAATCATCAATTGGAATAGCAAAAATCCAAAAACTGATTGCGAGAAGCATCTTTTCATCAGGTATGAAAAGAAACTTCTATCGTGATCAGTTTTTGATTTTTTTAAAATTCATTTTTCTAAGACTGGTTAGCAGAAAGAAGAGAATAATCTCTTCTCTTTTTTCTATTATATATAGATTTTCTCTATTTTTTGGTAAGGGAGCTGTTTCAAAAATGGTAAAGAGCGGAAATGTTGCGAATATCAGTTATTTAATGATATGATATTCGGAAAAAGAAATCTCAAAGGGAGGTAACTTTTATGGGATTGAATGAATTTATTTTAGGATTGAACAATTTAGAGACGATCACAAGGGCACCTGGATTTTTTAAATATACAGAGCATACAGTTGCAGCACATTCGTATCGTGTAGCATCTATTGCGCAAGTTCTAGGAGACATTGAAGAAGCGAATGGACAACCGATCGATTGGAAACTGCTCTATGAAAAATCATTGAATCATGACTACACAGAGCGTTTTATTGGTGATATCAAAACGCCGGTGAAATACGCAAGCAAAGAGTTAAGAGGGATGCTGCAAACAGTTGAAGAAAAGATGACGGACGAATTCATCAACCAAGAGATTCCAGCTGAGTTCCAAGAAGTTTATCGCCGTCGGTTGTTCGAAGGAAAAGATGAAACCGTAGAAGGAGAACTATTAGCCATTTCAGATAAGGTTGACCTTCTTTATGAATCTTTTGATGAAATCATCAAAAATAACCCGGAAAAAGTTTATAAGGAGATGTTCATTGAGGCAGTGACTACGATTAAAAGCTTTGAACATCGGCCTTCTGTTCAATATTTCTTTAAAGAGATATTTCCGGAACTATTGAACCAGGAATTTTATGGAAAAGAGGCGTTTTTAGAAACCGTCTCAACGATTGTAAAGAAAGAAGAAAAATAAAAATGATATGAGATGTAGGGGGAAGTATAGTTGAAAAAGAATATGGATGTCGAATGGGGCTATTCTGGAGACAAAGGTCCGGAAAATTGGGCGAGTTTATGTGATTGGTTTGCGAGAGGTGCGGAATTTCCATTGCAGTCGCCTATTCATTTGACCAAGGGGGAAGAAACCAAAATAGAAGGAGACACGCTTTCCTTTCATTATCAAAAGCAACGGTTTACTGACAAGGAATTCAAAAACACGATTCATTTAGTACCTTTTGACCAACTCAGTTATGTAGAGTTCAAGAAAGAACGCTATTATTTGACAGATATTCATTTCCACTTACCTTCTGAACATATCATCAACGGAAAACAGGAAGATATTGAATTTCATTTTGTTCATATGAACAGCAAAAAAGAGAATCTAGTCGTGGGTGTCATGTACCAGCTAATGGAACAGGAAGGTTGGATGTATAATCAAGAAAATGGGGAAAGTTGGAACTTAGAAAAACATGAGCATTGGGTAAATCCGGATGTGTTCTTTCCGGAGCAAAAAAGCCATTTCCATTATATTGGCTCATTGACAACTCCGCCTACCAGCGGGCCAATCCAATGGTTTGTAATGGATCATGTAGGAAAACTGAACCAAGAGTTTCTTCTCCCCTTCGATGGTCAGTATGCTCGACCGAACAACCGACCAATCCAGCCCTTGAATGGAAGAGAAATTTATTATTTCGAGGAGTTTGAGCAATGAATATTCAGCAGATGAAATACGTGGTCGCTGTAGCAAACAATGGTAGTTTCAGAGAAGCGGCAAAGAAAATGTTTGTCTCCCAGCCAAGTCTTTCAGCTGGTATCAAAGAATTAGAAACCGAGTTAGGGATCACGCTGTTTACTCGAACGAATCGAGGGGCATATTTAACAGAAGAAGGGCAAGACTTCTTAAATCGTGCCGAGAAAATATTGGTCCAGCTTGATACATTAGAAACTCACTATCTAACGAGTGAAAAGAGAGACAATTTTTCGATTGCTGCCCAGCATTATGATTTCTTAGGTCCTTTGACCGCACAGCTACTCGAGGAATTTAAAGACGAGATCAAACAATTCCGGATCATGGAGACGACAACAGCGAGAGTGATCGAAGAAGTCAAAGAGCAGCACAGTGAGATCGGCATTATTTATATGAATGAGCATAATCAAGCTGGTATCAGAAGATATTTACAACAAGGAGAGCTAAGTGGCCGCAGCATTGGAAAATTCAAAACGCATATTTTTTTAAGGCAAGGACATCCATTAGCTGAACACGCAGAGATCACCAAAGAAGAATTGTTATCTTATCCTCAAGTTCGTTTTACACAGGATGGAAATAATTTCCCGTATTTTTATGAAGACCTTATCGAGATCCCTGATCAAGAAACAGTGATTTATACGAGTGATCGAGGTACTTTGATGAATATCGTTCTTGAAACTGATGCTTACGCTTCAGGATCTGGTATTGTGATTGGAGGGATTCGCGAGCATTTGCGGTTAATCCCTTTGGCAGAAGGCGAACTAAATGAATTTTATATCATTTATTCGGCGAAACGTCCGCTCAGTGAAATCGCTCAAAGATTTATCAAAGAGCTTACTCGGTTACTGGACCAGCAGAGCTAAGAAAAGCAGATGAGAACGCTGTTTGTTGAACACCGTTAATCAAAAAAGAGGGGTTGTGACAGAATTTTGTCACAACTCCTCTTTTTGTAGCAAACAATTTATAACTAATTGCTGTTGTGGGGAAGTACGCAAATATGATTCTAGAAACACTCATTGATTATCGGTTTTGTTTCATAGCTGTAATTTTTTCTTCTTCTGGTGTCACGATAATCGTCTTTTGGTTTTCATAAATAACATAACCAGGCTTGGCGCCATTTGGTTTTCGGATATGCTTTACCTGTACAAGATCAACCGGCACTTGGGCAGAATATCGGTATTTTGAAAAATAGGCAGCTAACTCGGCAGCTTCTGTAATTGTTTCATCTGAAGGTTTGTCACTTTTAATGATGACGTGCGAACCGGGTATATTTTTTGCATGAAGCCAATAGTCGGTTTTTTTAGCTGTCTTCATTGTCAGCTGGTCATTTTGAAGATTGTTTTTACCAACAAGAATGAGCGTTCCATCAGAAGAAAAGTATTGATCAGGCTGAGATGGTTTCTTACGTTTTTGTTTTTTTAAGTTCTTCTTTTTCAGGTATCCTTCTGAAGTCAATTCTTCTTTGATTGCTTCGATATCCATTGGACCGGCAATTTCCAGTTGAGATAAGACAGATTCAAGATATTGGATTTCATCTTTGGCTTCTTGGATTTGTTCGCCAATCAGCTTAACAGCGTTCTTCAGCTTTTGGTAACGATGGAAATATTTCTGTGCATTTTGATTTGGTGTCAATGCCGGATCTAGTGCTATTTTGATTGGCCGATCTTCTTCATAATAATTAGGTAAAACAACTTCTTTTGCGCCGCGTGGTACTTGTGTCAGAAAAGTAGTAAGTAGTTCGCCATCTCTACGGTAATTCTCAGCGTTTTCGGATTCTTTGAGTGTTTGTTCACGTTTTTTCAATTTATTTTTATTTCGTTTTAGTTCATTTTCGATTTTTCGAATCAGTTCTCCGCCTTGTTGTTTTGCCCGATCTTTCTCTGCTTTTTCGTGATAATAGCTATCTAATAATTGACTGAGTGTTGGATAAGCTGTTACAGCAGATGCCTGTTCGGACAATACCTGATAAGCAATCGGTGTGAAAAAATCTTTATTTTCCGTTTCGTAAAAAGTAGGAATAGGCTGATGGCTGATGGCTGAGAAAAATTCGTCCCATACAACCATCTTTTCATTAGGACGTTCCAGTAATCTTTTGGTCAGCTCTTGAGCGGTATCGAAACCGATTCCCTGAAACTGACGTTGGATTGCTTTTGGCTCTAGTTCAGTTTGGGAAAGCCGCTGAAAGATTTTTTCTTTCTCGGAGCTAAATGGGTTCAAGACCTCTTGTTTTGGCGGAGCAACATATTCTACACCAGGAAGCAAAGAACGATAAGTGTTTTGAGAGCTTCCAATGTGTTTGATCGCATCCAGTATTTTTCCAGTTTCTCGATTAACTAAGACGATCGTACTATGACGTCCCATTAATTCAGCGATCAATATGATATTTTGTAGATCACCCAACTCGTTTCGTTTAGCAAAGTGGAAATGGATCACTCGATCATTTTCGATTTGTTCGATGTCTTCTAAAATAGCGCCATCCAAATATTTTCGAAGCATCATCACGAAGTTAGGCGGATTATCAGGATTCTGATAATCGATTTGGGTAATCTGTACACGAGCATAACTTGGGTGCGCAGATAATAATAATCGATGGTTTTTGCCGCGTGAACGAATCACCAGCACGATTTCATTTTCATAAGGCTGATGGATTTTCGAGATCCGGCCAGATAGTAACGTTTCACGCAATTCGTTGACCATCGCGTGGGTAAATACACCATCAAAGGACATGGTTCATTCCTCATTTCTTTTCATAAGTATATTCATTATAACGAAAAAAAGAAGAAAAACCAATTTGGCCGAATAGTAAAGCAAAAGTCTAGAAAAATCTTGGACTAATTACATAAAAAACAGTGTTTCTATCGTTGAAATCCAAATTTTTAGGTATAATAAAAAATAGGAGAAAAAGTAGAAAAGAAGGTGTTTGTTATTTGGGAAGTAGTTAAATCGAGAGTACAAGAAATGAATGAACATTTCTCAGTGTCATTCGCAGAAAATCCAAGTAAGTATTTTCGACGTCTTGTTTTTCTGCTCATCTTATCATTGCTGTTAACAGTTGCAATGTTTTTATTGCCGGAAAAAATCCGAGAAGAGCAAGTAAATAGTCTCGTTTATTCGTCCATACCAACCAGCAAATTGAAACCTTTTGATTACAGCAAAGCTGATCAGAAAATCAGACAAAGCCGGGCGATATCGGTGATGTTCAGCAAACCGAACGGGAAAACCTATCAGGACATGCTTGATGTTTTTAATGATCCTGAGCTTATGGAAGAATTGAATCGACCGATCTTTTATTATCCGATCGTTTATGATGTACATGAACTGGAACAAAAATATAACATACGAACGGATGAAGTGACATTTATTTTCTTTGATGGAGGAAAAGAAGCAAATCGGATAACTGCGGGTAAGGGAGGAATAACTGATTTTGATAAGGAGTTGATCCCTGAACTGAATCGACTTCCGTTAGCCAATATCAAACAATTAGAAGAAGAATTGGATAGAACGGGAGTAACTTCCCAAAATTCCGAGATTGCTAATTGAGACATTGGCGCGATGAAAAGGTGGGTCTATATAGCGCTATTTTTAATTATCAGAACAAGTGATGTTTGATCTTCAAAATAACAAATAAAAAATTAAAAAATATAGTTGACGAAATTCAAAAATTCGATTAGACTTAAATCAATTCTTAAGGAAAGGGTGACCCGTAATGAACTTATCAAAACGTATTTCAGCAGAAAACAAAAAAAATTGGCGCAGCTGGCGTAGATAAGTTGTATTAATGGTGAGACTTTCCCATAGATACAACTTTTTAGAGTGCATTTCTAAAGCTTGTATCTATGCTAGACATGAACATTGACTGCCGCATAGATTAGAATCTATGCGGTTTTTTGTGTAAAGACAATGACCGCTTTGGCCATTGTCTTTTTTTGTAGACTGGATACTTGCCTGATTATAATAAATAAAAAGATTGACTTTGCAGGAGGAAAAAAATGAAAAACAAACGATTAATAACAGTTGTAGTAATTATTTTAGTTTATTTAGCAGGTGCATTTATTTATGGAAAAGCCTCAGGCGAAAAAGAAAGTACTTCGACGAACCAGACAAAAAAAACAACAGTTGTTGGGGTATTGCAATACGTGAGCCATCCGGCATTAGATGAGATTTATCGAGGAATCAAAAATGGTCTGAAAGAAGAAGGATTAAAAGAAGGAGAAAATCTTGAGATCAAATTTCAAAATGGACAAGCCGATCAGAGCAAGCTAGCCACAATGAGTCAACAGCTAGTACAATCTGATCCAGATGTCTTGATTGGAATCGCAACACCTGCCGCTCAATCATTGGCAAACACGACTTCATCGATCCCAGTTGTGTTAGGTGCTGTAACGGATCCTGTGGGGGCTGGATTAGTCGCTTCTTTAGAGAAACCTGGTGGTAATGTAACAGGTGTTTCTGATCAGCCGCCTGTTGCTTCACAAATCAAGCTTGCTTCTGATTTGTTGCCAAATGCAAAAAAAGTCGGAATCTTGTATGCTTCTTCAGAGGATAATTCAAAATACCAAGTAGCACAAGCAGAAGAAGCTGCAAAAAAAGAAGGGTTAGAATCAGTAAAATATGCGGTGCCTTCCACTAATGAGATTGCACAAACGGTTCAAGTGATGAGCCGACAAGTCGATTTTATCTATGTTCCATTAGATAATACCATTGCCAATGCGATGCAAACAGTGGTAAAAGAAGCAAACAAAGCAAATATCCCCGTCATTCCATCTGTAGATACAATGGTGGAACAAGGTGGACTAGCAACAATCGGGATCAATCAATATCAATTAGGACTTCAAAGCGGTAAGATGGCAGCAGAACTTGCGAGTGGAAAAGAAAAACCGGAAACGACGCCTGTTTATACATTTGATCAAGGGGATACAGTGATCAATCAATCTCAAGCTGATCGCTTAGGAATCATTGTTCCCGAATCGATGAAGGAAAAAGCCAAAATCATTACAGATGACTCGCAGCAAGAAACATCTAAGGAGGATGACAAATGATCGTATCAGCTATTTCACAAGGCATGCTTTGGGCAATATTAGGATTAGGGATTTTCATGACTTATCGGATCTTAGACTTTCCTGATATGACGACAGAAGGGTCCTTCCCATTAGGTGCTGCTGTCTGTGTGACAGCTATTACTCATGGGGTAGCGCCGATTGTAGCTACATTATTAGGCGTAGGTGCTGGCATGATAGCAGGACTCGTTACGGGATTACTTTATACAAAAGGAAAGATACCGGTTATTTTAGCAGGGATTTTAGTGATGTCAGGATTGAACTCAGTTATTTTGTTTGTGATGCGAACACCAAATCTTTCTTTATTGAATCATCCGATTCTACAAGACAGCTTCCATCGCTTTGGGTTACCTGATTACTTTGACACAGTCCTTCTTGGCGTCATCTCTTTGGGCATCTTGATTGCTGTACTGCTATTCTTCTTCAATACAGATTTGGGTCAAGGCTATATTGCGACAGGAGACAACGAAACGATGGCTCGGTCGTTAGGGATAAAAACCGATCGTATGAAAATTTTAGGTTTAACTTTGTCGAACGGTGTCATTGCATTATCCGGTGCGCTGATTGCCCAGAACGACGGATATGCAGATGTAAATAAAGGGATTGGCGTAATCGTCATCGGTCTTGCTTCCATCATCATCGGTGAAGTGATCTTCCAAGAATTGACGCTAGCAGAAAGATTGATTGCTATTGTTGTCGGCAGTATCATTTATCAGCTATTGATTTTAGTAGTAATCAAACTAGGGTTTGACACGACTTATCTGAAGTTGTTCTCCGCTATCATCTTAGCTATTTGTCTGATGATCCCGCAATTGAAGAAAGCACTGAACTTAAAAACGGGTTTTGAGAAGGAGGCATAGTAATGACTGATATATTGACAATCAAAAATGGCAGAAAAGTCGTAAACAATGGAATGAATGAAGAGAAAGTACTATTGGATGAAATTAACCTTACAATCAGAGAAGGGGACTTCATCACTGTCCTTGGCGGGAATGGTGCTGGAAAAAGCACACTGTTCAATACGATCGCTGGTACGCTTCAACTCAGTCAAGGATCGATCTCTTTTAAAGATCAGCTGATCACAAAAGATTCAGAAGAAAAAAGAGCACGATTCCTTTCTCGAGTTTTCCAAGACCCCAAGATGGGAACGGCTCCTCGGATGACAGTAGCAGAAAATTTGCTACTTGCACAAAAAAGAGGTCAAAAACGGAAATTCCGTTTACGTAACTTGAAAAATCAAAAAGAAGATTTTTTCAGACTATGTCAAGAAGTCGGTAATGGCCTAGAGCAACACTTGGATACTCCAGCGGGTGAATTATCTGGTGGTCAACGCCAAGCATTAAGCTTGCTGATGGCGACGATCACAGCTCCTGAGTTACTATTATTAGATGAACATACTGCAGCTTTAGATCCTAAAACAGCTAAAGCATTAATGCGATTAACAAATCAGCGGATCAATGAACAAAAATTGACTTGTCTCATGATCACGCATCGAATGGAAGACGCCTTGAAATACGGAAATCGTCTGATCGTACTCCAAAAAGGGAAAATCGTTCAAGATATTTCTGAAAAAGAAAAGCAACATTTGACAATGGGCGACCTTTTGCAGTTCTTTGAAGAAGTAGTGGATTGATTTCGACAGAAAAATTCCTTTCAGTAGAAGGACTTGAAAACTCATTGACATCTTCCTTTGATTCATCCTATACTTAAAACAATAAACAATTAAACATATTTGGGTGTTTTGTAGGATCACGTAGTCAATGATTTTAACAATTAAATAGAATATTCTTTGCTCTGACAAGTAAACGATGAGAAAAGAATTTGCTACTTTGCCACCTAGACGTTTCGTACTTTTTCGTATCAAACGCTAAGTGGCTTTTTTTATTGAAGTAAGAACAAAGGAGGAATAAGATGATTTCTGGACAAACCAAATTAGCTGGGCTCTTTGCTGATCCGGCTTCTCACAGTTTATCCCCATTGATGCACAATACTGCTTTTGAAGCAAACAACATCGATGCGGTGTATTTAGCTTTTAAAGTAAATCCAATGAATTTGAAGCAAGCAGTCGAAAGTATTCGAACTTTTGATATGTTAGGTGTAAATCTTTCGATGCCGAATAAAACAGCGGTTATTCCTTATCTGGATGAGGTAAGCCAGGAAGCGCAATTGATCGGAGCAGTGAATACGATCGTGCACGAAAAGGGTCGTTTGATTGGCTATAATACCGATGGTGCGGGCTTCATGCAATCCGTGCAAGAAGCTGGGATTTCGATCAAAAAGAAAAAAATGACTCTACTGGGAGCTGGAGGTGCAGCAAAGGCAGTCACTGTTCAAGCAGCGTTAGACGGCGCTGAGGAAATCGTAGTTTATAAACGAAACAACCAAACATTCGCTCAAGTAAAAGAAACATTCGAACAACTCAGCTATCGAACTTCTTGTAAGATAAAAGTTCGTGACTTTGCCGATACGCATCAATTAAGAAAAGACTTGAAAGAAAGCTGTCTTCTAGTCAATGCAACAGATATCGGGATGGGAAAGAAAATTAATCAGTCACCGCTCTTAGATATAAGCATGATGCATGAGAATCTAGCGGTTTTTGATTTGATTTATGCACCTAGAGAAACATGTTTATTAAAAGAAGCAAAAAAAGTAGGAGCAAAAGGATACAATGGACTTGGCATGTTGATCTACCAAGGAGCAATCGCGTTTGAATTATGGACAAAGGAAAAGATGCCGATCCATGTGATTGAAAAGCTGTTTGATTAAAAAAGGATAATAGATAAAGATCTTTTATTCTCGCATAAACGGTCTCAAGAAAAGTAATCCTTTATGTATCGAAGCATTTATTTCGTTATTTTTTATTAAATTATCAAAAAATGATAGGCTTTTGTCGATTGGTTATCGTATCCTTTATTTATCAGTAAGAAACGAGGAGGAACCACAATGAGTCGGATGGATCGCTATAAGGACATCCATAAGAAGGCGAAACCTCTGAAGCGGGATACGGGGAGTATTTTTGCTAGAAGAGAACGAAAACGAACGCGTATGGAAAATGAGGAAGATGCTACCCGTATTTATGAAAGAGAGCAGCATTCATTTGAACATTTGAACCAATACGAGCAACAGATATACAGAGATGCACCAAGAGCAGAAGAACAACAAAAAAATAAAAAATTTTTCAATCGGCAAAAGAAGAACAAACCGTTAAAACCTCGAAGAAAGCGATCGTGGAAAAAAATCATTCTATCGATTTTGCTTGTTTTGATCCTTTATTCAGGTATCTCATTTTTTATTGGTAAATATGTAGCTGAACATGACACAAGCTTAGAGGCAGCGACTTCAGAAACCTTTCATGGGCAAAAAGCGACGAATGGTGCGCATAATATTTTGATCCTTGGAAGTGATACACGCGGAGAAGATGCCGGGCGAGCCGATACGATCATGGTCTTACAGTTGGATGGTCCTTCCCATAAGCCGAAACTGATTTCTTTTATGCGTGACAGCTTCGTTACGATCCCAGGGGTAGGACAAAATAAGATCAATTCAGCTTATGCATACGGAGGAGCCGATCTAGTGCGTCAAACTTTAGTAGAAAATTTTGGAATCGATTGTCAATACTATGCGAAAGTCGATTTCAAATCGTTTGAAAAAGTGATCGATGCCTTATTCATGAACGGAGTGAAGATCGATGCAGAAAAAGATCTGAATCTGGATGGTGTAGATATTAAAAAAGGGGTCCAGAAGATGGATGGACATGTTCTTTTGCAGTACGCACGTTTCCGAATGGATGAACAAGGAGACTTTGGCCGTGTCAGACGCCAACAGCAAGTAATGAACGCTATTTTCAGCCAATTGAAGAATCCATTGAAT
Organism: Enterococcus sp. E4-150; assembly: GCF_035726465.1. Lineage (NCBI taxonomy): Bacteria > Bacillati > Bacillota > Bacilli > Lactobacillales > Enterococcaceae > Enterococcus > Enterococcus sp. E4-150. The sequence continues at coordinate 100,265 of NZ_JAPRGK010000004.1, forward strand.
CTGATCCGTGCACCTTATGCAGCTGGTAAAGCTTTAGGGTATACATCCACAGATGTCACTGCTTGGTTCTTGACGAAAAACCTCTTTTCGATTGCACGAGGAGCTGGTGGCATTGATCGAATAAGTGTGCCAGTAGACGGTTCGTGGAATTATGGGCAAAGTGATTATGCTGGCAGTATTCTTGAAATTGATAATCAAATGAATCAATCTGCTATTACAGATTTTTTGAATAAATGATCATAAAAAAGATCAAGAAGAAGCTGCGCAAGGCTTTTGTCATGAATCAATCAAACGATTCACTCGTAAAAAACGCTTTCTTATGGTAGATTTAACCAAGAGAGGAGCTGTTTACATTGGATATCTATCTGAACTTCAAAAATGAGTCGCGTGAAGCCATCGCTTTTTATGAAAAAGTTTTTGAGACTGAAGCATCAGGTATCACCACATACGGTGAAATGCCTGGAATAGAACAAATGAACTTGCCAGAAGAAGCAAAAAATCTAATCACGAATGCACGGCTGAACATTTATGATACATTAGTTATGTTTGCAGATACGCCAGAAGGAATTGGTCCTGAATTAGTTGTGGGAAATAATGTTTCTTTAGTCATCCAGACAAGAAATGAAGAAGAAACGAAGCGCCTATTTGAAAGCTTAGCTGAGGGTGGTAAGATTGAGATGCCACTGGATGCTGTTCCGTGGGCTCAATTGTATGGGATGGTAACTGATCGATTTGGCATCAACTGGCAGATCAACCAAGAGTGACAGCTAAAGATGAATATTTTTTGGAAACATCATGCAGCAAACGGAACATCGTTTGTTTGCTTGATGTTTTTTGTGCCTATTTCGACTATACGGTATCTTTTTTTATTGCCAGATGCGAAAATATGTTCCATAATAGAGAAGTCCGCAAAAATCAAGTAACGGAGGTCAGAAGATGAAGACGGTGATACTAGCTGAAAAACCTTCACAAGCAAAAGCCTATGCCGAAACCTTCCAACAGCGAAAGCGATATGAAGGGTATTATGAAATCAGCGATCCATTGTTTGCTGGTGAAGTAACCATCACTTATGGTTTTGGACATTTGGTAGATATGGTTGCTCCAGGAGCTTATGAAGAGCGTTGGGCAAAATGGTCGTTAGAAAATTTGCCTATTTTCCCAGAAACCTTCCGTTACGAAGTTCCAAGGGACAAACGTACACAATTTTCGATCGTAAAACGAGAGTTACAGTCAGCTGATACCATCATTATTGCAACAGATGGTGATCGAGAAGGTGAAGCCATCGCGTGGTCGATTATTCGACAAGCAAACGCATTTTCTAAGGAAAAGAACTATTTACGTTTGTGGATCAATTCTCTTGAAAAAGAAGCAATCTATGATGGTTTTAAGAATCTTCAACCTGGGAAGAACTATTTTCCAAAATATAAAGAAGCGCAAGCAAGGCAGAACGCTGATTGGCTGATTGGAATGAATGGAAGTCCATTATATAGCTTGCTACTTCAACGAAAAGGGATTGATGGCAGTTTTTCTCTTGGTCGTGTACAAACACCGACACTCTATATGATTTATCAGCTGCAAGAAGAAATCAAACACTTCAAAAAAGAAACGTACTTTGAAGGAGAAGGTTTAATTACGACAAACAAAGGGCAGTTTTCTGGAAAAATCGTACCAAAAAAAGCATTTAAAACCCAAGAAGAGTTAACGAAGGAAATAGAAAAGCTTGGAGCGCATTTAGGTAAGCAAAACGGACGGATTCTTGAAGTTACGAAAAAGGAAAAGAGGTTGCATAGTCCACGTTTATTTTCGCTATCTAGTTTGCAGACAAAGATGAATCAGCTAATGAAAGCAAGTGCCAAAGCTACACTTGATGCTGCTCAAGAATTGTACGAAAGCAAGTTTCTAAGCTATCCAAGAACGGATTCCTTTTACATTACAGAAAATGAGCATCAGTATCTGGTTAAACATCTGCAAAATTATAAAAAATTTTTAGGAATAGAAGAAGTACAGACAACTGAGATCAAAGCAAAGAAACGATATGTCGATGCGAAAAAAGTTCAAGAACATCATGCAATTATTCCGACAAAGACGATTCCGACTCCTGCACGCTTTGCGAAGCTTTCCAAATTACAGCAAGCAATCTATTTGCAAGTTTTGCGCACTACTGTGGCTATGTTTGCTGCAGATTATATCTACGAAGAGACGACCGTAATGACGGGCGTACAGCAATTAAAGCTAAAAAGCATCGGAAAGATCCCATTACAGCAAGGTTGGCAGGAAATCTTACGCATCAAGTCAAAAAAGAAAGAAGCTCAGACTCTTCCTCCTATCGTAGAAAATGAAGAAGCAGAAGTAGAACTGAAAAGTATGGAGAAAGAAACACAACCTCCAAAACCCTATACCGAAGGAACGTTGATCACAGCAATGAAAACTGCGGGAAAAACGCTGGATAATGATGAAGCGCAAGAAATTCTCAAAGAAGTAGAAGGAATAGGGACAGAAGCTACACGAGCCAATATCATTGAAAATCTTAAGCAGAAGCATTACATCGAAGTCAATAAAAACGAAATAACTGTTACGCCAAAAGGAATCACTCTTTGTAAGGCAGTAGCCAATGAACCATTACTGACGAGCGCAGAAATGACTGCGCGCTGGGAAGGGTACTTGAGAAAAATTGGTAAACAAGAGGGGACACCATCTGTTTTTTTAGAGAATATCAAAAAATTCATCCTACATTTATTAGCAGAAGTTCCTAATCAAATCGACAAGGTAGACTTTTCAGATGAGATTAACGGGACACGACAGATAAAAGCGATGGAGAAGAAAAACGATCAACTAGGAAGATGTCCAAAATGTAAAAAGGGGATAGTCATGCTTTATCCTAAAATCGCTACATGCTTGAATCCGGAATGCGACTTCAAATTGTGGCCAACAGTAGCTAAAAAGAAGCTGACTAAAACTAATCTCAGAGATTTGCTTTCAAAAGGAAAGACAAGTAAAGTTGTCAAAGGTTTTACTGGTAAAAAAGGGAAATTCGATGCAGTTTTAGTATTAAAAGAAGATATGACAATCGGTTTTTCTTTTCCATGGACCGAAAACAGTGGAACAAAAGCAGTTGATGGAAACAAAGAAACATCAAGAAAAAATAATGAAAACGAAGTAGAGTAAATGAAAACAATGAAATAGCAGAATATTTATTCCGAAAAGTGAGAATATAAATACCAATAAAACTAAAAAATATCAGTCAATCAAGCAAAAAATGTTGGGGTAGGCTGATTTTATATAGATAGCAAGGAGTTTTTTTATTTGAAAAAAGTGCATTCATTTTTAAATTATCTTATGGGAGCAATTACGATTGTGGCTGTGTACCAAGCATTTCTAAAGTATCCTGATTACGGGACGAAGTTGTTGTCATTGACGCACAATCAAACAGCATATTCACCAACGTTGATTTTATCGACTTTGACTGCAGGAGCTAAAAGCGCTACTTATTTTTTTCATAAAACGACAAGCATGCTAAAGCGAAAGAAACAGCGAAAACAATTGTTGATGGTGGTAGCGGCTATGATCATTATTTATTTTCTACCAGTTATTACACAAGTATTTCATCAATATTTTGGTTAAGAATACGAGAGTTTGTGACAAAAGTCATGTCACAAACTTTTTTTCTTTGTCATTTTTTCGTAAGAAAAAGCAAAATAAAAGTATATACATTGATTAAAAGTATATACTTGGATATAATGTACTTACTATAGAATGAGAATGGTATAGAGGGTGGCGAAATATGAAAAAAATGAAAAAGTATAAAATTAGAAAATCTGGCAATAGCGATGTAACAACTATCCCACCAGAAGTAAAAGAATTCATGGGTGTGCAGACAGGTGACGCAATCAGTTATGTTTTTCAATCTGATGGTTCTGTACGAATGATCAAAGCACAAGAAGAACCTGATATTGATTCATTAGTTGATTCGATCATGAATCAATATGAAGACGCGTTAAAAGATTTGGTTGATTTATGAGGTATCTTTCGACTAAAGAAATTATCAAAATCAACGCGAAAGTTATTTTACGTCACTCGCCAGGCGAAATGATCGGTGTAAAAGATGCAAATGCATTAGATATGGCCGTCAAACAGCCTTCACAAGCAGTATTCAATCAAGAACTCTATCCCGAAGTCTATGAAAAAGCGGCAATTTTAGCAATTAATTTAGCTAAAAAACATCCTTTTCATAATGGCAATAAACGAACTGCTCTTGTTGCCATGTTGTTGTTTCTTCAATTGAATAATTGTCCAGTTGCTTTTTCTCGTCAAGAAGCTGTTGATTTTATCATAATGATTACCACTAGTTCATTGGATTTCGATTCACTAAAGTCCAAGATAACCAATTATTTACGACAAACCGCAATAAAATGAACGAATTAAAAACTTTATTTCTCAATTAGATCAGTATGTCATTAAGGAATATGCTGATTTTTTTGTATGGTTAATCATACAAAAAAGTTTTTTCATAAAAATATGGATTAATTTTGAAATAATTGATTTAAAAGGAATACAAAAGAGTGGATAGTAGGAAATAGTGGTTTAGAACTAGTGGACTGGTTTTTTATATATTTTAGTTTACATAATATATATTATACAAAGTAGATTCAAAAAATGATAAACCTCTCTCGAACGGTTTTTTATCAAAAATCGTCATTTTTCCATCAAAATCTGCTTATGCAAAATTATAAAAAAATTTTGCAGTTTTTCTTACTTTTTTTGTCGTTTAATTGAATGATAAAAACCAGTTTCTTTATTCAGTTAATCAAATATGAACGAATTAGATATGAATCATTGTATTTGCCGTTGCGGAAAGATTTTTTAATTAACCACAGATAAACATTGATAACGATTCGCTTATTGTAATCAACAGATTAAATTTCATATGTTCATATGTACGGATACATTTTTGGACCGATTAATTTTAACCATTCTGTTTATTTGCTTACCTATTAGATATCAATAAAAAACTGCTTAACAGCTGAAATAGCTGTTAAGCAGTTTTAGGATTTTTAGTTCATATTCATTGTTTCTTATAATACAGTGTTCAATACTTCTCTTAAAGCACTTGTTGATTTGCTGAACATTGCTTTTTCTTCTTCGTTGATTGATAATTCAACAACTTCACGAACACCATTTTCGTCAACGATTGATGGCACACCTGTAAAGATATCTTTTTCGTCGTATTCACCAGTTAAATAAGCAGATACAGGCAATACAGCTTGTTCGTTATTCAAGATAGCTTTTACGATACGTGCAGTACTCATACCAATACCATAGTAAGTTGCTTTTTTACGATCAATGATCTCATAAGCAGCATTACGGACTTTATCAGCAATCACATCTAATTCATCTTGGGCAATACGATGGTCTTTTTCTACAATTTCAAACACTGGTTTACCACCGACAGTTGTATGTGACCATGCAGCAACTTCTGAATCACCATGTTCACCTAAGATATAGCCGTGGACGCTGCGTGGGTCAACTTTTAATTTCAATGCGATTTCTTTACGGAAACGAGTTGTATCCAATGTTGTTCCAGTACCGATAACACGTGATGTTGGCAGACCAGATTCGTTCCAAGCGATATATGTCAAAATATCTACTGGGTTTGAAGCAACAACGATAATACCGTCGAATCCTGATCCCATGATTTCTTTTACGATTTGGCGCATGATTGACGCATTTGTTTTAACTAAATCTAAACGAGATTGACCAGGTTTTTGGTTGATACCAGCTGTGATAACAACGATATCAGCATCTTTACATTCTTCATAGCCACCTGACCATACAGCCACATTTTCATCACCCCAAGCCATACCATCTAAAAGGTCCAATGCTTCCCCTTCTGCTTTTTCTTGATTCACATCGATCAATACTAATTCATTAGAGATTCCTTGGTTGATCATTGCATAAGCGATACTTGTTCCAACAAAACCTGTACCGACGATTACTACTTTACGACTTGTTTTTTTCATGAATAAACAGCTCCTTTTCATAACTATTTGTTACTTTCATGAAAAGTATAGTCTTGTTTATTCATTTTATCAACATGTTAATTATAATAGTTGTTATTATAATTTTTGATGGAAACGAATTCCTGAATACGCATAACAGATAAATGACAAATGTTTACACCTATATCCCCTGATAATACAACCAAAAGTTTAGAACTGAAAATAAATCCAAAAAAAATTCGCTGCAACGATATAATAAGACAGCAACCGCACCTAAAACAATTTTCCTTCATATGCTTTAGTGAAAGATTTTTTTCTTAATGTTTATTTCTCCATTCATTGGGAGTACATGTTGAATACTTCTTGAATAATTTGAATAAAGAAGTCGTTTGTTTATATCCAATACGATTAGCGATTTCTTCCAACGAAAAACTCGTTTCTTGAATCAGTTCCAACGCAAAGTCGAATTTTTTCTTTAGAACCAGTTCTTGAAAGGAAGCATCAAAATACATTTTCAATTTATTACTAAGATAGACCGGATTGTAGCCAAAATGAGCTGCTGTTTCTTTTAACGTACAAGAAGTAAAATGCTTATCGATATAATCTAATACTCTAAGCATCTCATTTTCTGCGCATCCATCTGCTGATGAAAAGCTTTGTTGTTCTAATAAATGAGTCAATTCGATCAGTAATAGTGATGTATAGAGATTTAACGAACGGATCTTATGACTGTATGTATCAAAATAAATCAACAGCATATTTTCAATCAAATGCGTCAAACGACTTGTTTTTCCGCCGCGAAAATGAATGAATTGTGTATGTTCCCCTTTTTCTTTTGATGCATTGATCAAAAAAGAAGAAAGTAGATTATTTGTGCTTGCCAAATGATTCAATATCTCTGTAGATAAGGTTTCTTCTTTTAATAAGATGTTGATTAAAATATCCTCTTGCCCTGTGTATTCGATTCTTTGAGTAGCTTCTTTATCAATGATCACCACGTCACTTTCTTCCATCTCTATCCTTTCTCCATTGATAATTTGTAAACATGTACCGCTATACATATAATTGATTTCAACAAAATCATGTGTATGCTCGGGAACTTCCGCATATCGACGGTGTTTACTGATATGAATATTTCCCTGTTGAAATAGATCCCCTCGGTGGATTTTTGGCGGTGTCTGAAGATGGTAAGCTAAGTTTAAATCATTGATATTCATTCCTTGTTCACGCTGCAGAGTTTCGATTGATTCTTCGTTACGCAAAAAAATGTCTAATTCAGCTAGTTCCAATTGACTCCCTCCTTTTTGTAAGTGGTTTCTTTCGCTTATTAGTTTACGCTGTACTGCTATTATATGCAAAGCTATTTTTGGTTTCATAAAGACTTTCTATGGTTGGGACATGAACTTCCTGTGATTCCGCTATTGAGAGAATAACCACTTCATACTATATTTTTGATAAGCGCTTACAAAAATGAAAGGAACATGCTTATGAATAAAAAGATGATGAAATTTTCTCTGCTATCAGTCTCTCTTATTCTGACTTCTGCTGGTGCAGTCACGTCTGCAATTCCCAGTATGTCAGCTACTTATGCCACGCGTTCTTTATCTGCTGTTGAATTATTAACGACTGCTCCCTCCTTTATGGTCACTATTTTTGTTTTGATTAGTAGTTTTATTGCTAGGAAAATCGGACAAAAACAAACTGTGATCATCGGATTAGTGATTGCATCGATTTGTGGTATCCTCCCCCTCTTCTCACAAAGTTACAGTATTGTCTTAGCTTCAAGAGCTGGACTAGGTATTGGCTTTGGATTGATCAATTCTTTGGCAGTCAGCATGATTGCTGCCTTTTATCACGGAGATGAACGAGCCTCTATGATTGGTTTTCAAAGTGCATTTCAAGGATTTGGTGCAGCTTTAATGACATTTGTTGCAGGACAGCTAGTACAGTTCGGTTGGCAATATACCTTTTTAGTCTACGCCATCAGCTTACCTATTCTTGTCTTGTTTGTTTTGTTTGTTCCTACACCTGAAACAACTGAACTTCAATCACATGGCACAGCCCCAACAAGACAAGTAATCAAAACGAATCCTAAAATGATTAGTTATGGTATTTTTCTCTTGCTGGTCATCGTGGTATATAATGCTGTATCGATTAAATTAGCCACAGTCCTGACGACTTATTCTCTAGGAAACGAAACTAATGCAGCGAATATCTTAACAATCATGCAATTGGCAAGTATGACTGCCGGAGTTTGTTTTGGCTGGCTTCAGACAAAAGCACATCGCTATATGCTTACACTTTCTTTACTACTGATGGGAATCGGCTTTGTATTGATTGCCACTGTGATAAACCTGTATGTGATTGGGTTTGGTGCGATCCTAACAGGAATTTCTTTTTCGTTATTCATTCCTTACTTATTCAACCAAGTAAGTATCCAAGCGCCCAAGCACGCGGAGAGTTTCAATACTTCAATCTTATTGGTTGGCGCTAATTTAGGTACTTTCATTGCACCATATGGTTTGCTCTTTCTCTCTTTTGCTTCTCTTGGGAGTAAAACACTTGCTGTTTTCGTCAATGGCAGTATCTTGCTGTTGATTAGCGCGCTTATTAGCCTTCTAGTAGTACACAGGACGAATAGAAAGACAGTGATAAGAGTAGATGAAGAAATAAAAGAACAATTGACAACAAAATAAATTTGATGGAGGTCGTGTAAAATGACAAATGAAAAACATAAAGATAGATGGCTTTGGTATCCTGGAGACTTTGAGATCCGCCATGGACTGCTACAAAATTTCCAACGGGAAGAACGAGGTTTTGACTGGCCAGCGTACTGGTACATGGATGATTGCCATCGGAACGTCAAGTTTAAGAGATATTACTTTCTTGATCAACCTTCCATGTTTAAAGTGACGATCCAAGGAGTTGGGTATGTAGAAATTAATGGACAAAAACATCCATGTGGAAAATGGCTGACTTGTCCAGCTGGTAAAGCAAAAATTCGTATCTTTGTAGGACATACATCAGGGCTACCAGCGATGTTTATCGAGGGAGACGAAGTAAAATCAGATATTGGCTGGACAGCAAGTAATTTTATTGAAGAATATCCAGCTGGCTGGAGTCCGCTTTATGTCGATATCGCAAAAGACCCAAATCAAATCTATTATCAAAAAGAATGCGTCCATCCAGTCACTGAAACGGAGATTGGCGGAGGAATCTTATTCGATTTTGGGCGAGCAGTGAATGGCTGTGTAGAACTAATATCTCTGGATGACCACATCGAATCTATCACTCTATGTTATGGAGAGTCCGATGTAGAAGCTATGGATATCGATTATTGCTACTATAAGCAAATAGGAATGACAAGAAAAATGAAAGCTCGTAAACGCGCTTTTCGCTATTTGTTTATACCAGAGGTTTCTACTGGAATGGTTCAACTTCAAGTTTTTCATGAATTTTTATCTCTTTCGAAACAAGCTGCTTTTTCAAGCGATTCTTCTTTACTGAATCAGATCTGGTCAGTATCAGAAGAAACCTTCAAGTTATGTAGTGATTTGTTTTTTATCGACGGTATCAAACGAGATCGCTGGATTTGGTCTGGAGATGCGTATCAATCATTCATGATCAATCAATATCTTTTTTTTGACGAGGAAATCAATAAACGAACGATATTAGCATTAAGAGGACAAAATGAAATCAAGCAGCATATGAATACTATCGTTGACTATTCGATCTTGTGGTTGATTGGTATCGAAAACCACTATATGATGACGAAAGACTATGAATTTTTACGCATCGTCTACCCTAAGATGCAATCATTAATGAGATACTTGATGGAGCAAACGAATGAATTAGGGTTTATTTATGGGAGAGCAAAAGATTGGATATTTATTGATTGGTCTGAAATGGATAAAGAAGGAACGCTTGCTGCAGAACAAGTCTTATTACTGAAAGCCTATCATTCCATGATCACTTGCGGAGATATCTTAGCTGAAACATATGGAGAGAACGAAAATTATCATACTCATCTCTATCAAGAAAAATATCAACTATTGAAACAAAACCTATTTGACTACTTTTGGGATGAAGAACTTGGCGCTTTTATCGATTGCTATGAATCTGGGAGAAGAAATGTGACGCGTCATGCGAATATTTTCGCTGTTTTATTCGATTTTGCTAACAAAGACCAACAGCAATCGATCTTAAAGAATGTCTTATTGAATGACACTATCACACAGATTACTACTCCATATTTCAAATTCTATGAACAAGATGCTTTATGCAAACTCGGACAGACGAATATCGTCTACCAAACGATTCTTGATTATTGGGGAGGGATGTTATCTCATGATGCGGTAACTTTCTGGGAAGAATACGACCCTACTCAAACAGGAAATGAAAAATACAGTATGTATGGAGATCCTTATGGAAAAAGCTTATGCCATGCATGGGGAGCAAGCCCAATCTATCTTTTAGGACGCTATTTTATCGGTTTGTATCCAACAAAGCCAGGTTATGAAGAATTTATGATACAACCTAATCTAGATTCATTTGAAACACTGAATTGTACGCTACCTATCAAAGATGGAAAGATTTCGCTTGAAAAAACAAAAGATAAGATCGTGATTACTTCTGATAGAACAGGCGGAACAGTGAAAATGAATGGTAAAAGTTATCCTCTTCTAGCAAAACAGCCACTTGTCTTAACAAGCTATTCAAAAATAAATGCATAAAACAAAAAACTGCTTGCGACATATCAGAAGACTTTAAATCTTCTTCTGATATTGTCCAAGCAATTTTTATTTTGAAGTTTGCTTAATTCTGTTCTTTAGAAACAATGTTTGTTCTTTTTCCGGCAAAAAGAAAGCTAGATAATACGACAAGTAAAAAGAAAGCGATGATTCCAACTGTCAAGGCCATTTGACCGTATTCTCCTAGTTTCCCAAGTACAAGTCCTGGTACTAGATAATCAGTATCGGCAAATGTAGAAGAAGCGATTTTAAGATCTCCTAATACTGGAAGGATAAATAATGGCAGCCAACTAATCAACAAGCTATTGAAAGCAGAACCTAATACCGCCCCTCTTCTACCGCCAGTCGAGTTGCCGAAGACACCAGAAGCAGCTCCGCAGAAGAAATGTCCTACTACCCCAGGAATGATAACTGTAGTTTGCAAGCCTATCATAGCAAACATGGATAGTGTTCCTACAAAGAAGCTAACAAAAAAGCCAATTAATACAGCATTAGGTGCATATGGAAAAACGATAGGAACATCTAATGCTGGTTTAGAATCGGGTACGAGTTTTTTAGCAATCCCTTGGAATGCTGGAACGATTTCTGCCAACACCATTCGAACCCCTTGAAGGACGATAACAAACCCAGCTGTGAATGTTCCAGCTTGGATCAGTGCAAAGATTACAGCGTTGTCTCCATTGCTTAGTTCTCTTTCAACAAATCCAGGACCAGCTAACAAAGCAAGTGCGACATATACGATCGACATCAAGAGCATGATCGATACAGTAGAATCTCGCAAAAAGCTGAAACTTTTAGGAATCTTTATGTCCTCTGTAGAACGGTCTTTGTTTCCAAAAAACTTTCCAATCCATCCACTAGAAGCATAACCGATATTTCCGGTATGCCCTAACGCAACTTGATTGTTTCCAGTGATGTTCTTCATAAACGGTTGACAAAGAGCAGGCGTAATAGTTAATAGTGTTCCTTCGAAGACCCCGCCTAATAAGATCATCCACAAATTTGCAGTAAACCCCGCGCTCACTAAAATGACTGCTGTTAGACAAGAAACATAAAGCATTGCTTGACCTGTAAGAAAAATGAATTTATATCTTGTGAACCTAGCAAGTAAAATATTCACGATCATCCCTACTAGCATGATCAAAGCAGTAGGTGTACCGTATTGTTGCAAAGCAATCGCCACTACTGCTTCATTGCTAGGAACTACTCCTTGAGTATGCAGAGCTGTTTGGAACATCGAAGCAAAAGGGGTTAGTGAATTACTGATTAGACCAGCACCGCCGATCAGTACTAGGAATCCGACAAATGTTTTGATAGTTCCTTGGATCACTTCTGAAAATTTCTTCTTCTGAAGAACGAGACCAAGCAGTGCAATCAAAGAAACGAGGATGGAGGGCTGACTGACGATTGACACAAACAAATTCAACAATTTATCCATTGATAGTTCCTCCCTTGAATCATTTTTATTCTTTTGACAAGATCTTCGTTACTTTTTCTTTTACTTCTTCGCTGTCAATGATCGATTGCAAAGGTACGAGCTTTTCATCAGGTATAGAAGTTAGCGTATCTTTCAAAGAATGCTCAATGAAGAAATAATCAGCCATATCGCTAGATACACTTCCAACATCCGTATGACTTACTTCAAACTCGTCCACATCTGCTCCAAGATCTGCAAGTGCTTGTTTGATGTTCATCTCTACCATAAAACTTGTTCCTAATCCACTTTGACATACTGCAAAAATTTTCATATCATTCGTCTCCTTTTCTTATGATCGCTAATATTTCTTCTTTTGTTGATGCGTGTAATAAATCTTGAAGATTTTGTTTATTAGAAAGTAGCTTTGTTAAATTAGCCAACGCCCGAAGATGCGCCTCATTATCGATAGCAGCTAAACAGATAAACAAACTAATGGGATGGGCAGGATCATCAAGCAGATCCACAGGTTGTTGAAGTTTCAGCAAAGACATCCCTACTTCATTTACGCCATCTTCTGGACGAGCATGAGGTAATGCGATGTGGTCGCCAATATGGATAAACGCACCATACTGCTCCACGCGCTCGATCATAGCTTTGATATAACTTTCTTCTATTTTATTTTCTGATAATAGCGGCTGTGCGGCAAATGTGATTGCTTCTTGCCAGTTTTTTGGTTGATCCGATAATTGGATCATTTCTTCTGTTAATAATTCAGATAGCATAGGACGTTGATCCTCCTTCTTTTCTAAAAGTTTGTTCATTTTACGATTTAATACTTGATAGAGCTTTTCTTCGTCTACGCCTTCTTTTAATTCGATATAAGGCAGTAGCGCCGACAACAATTCTTGGGCAGAAGGCATTGAAAATCCTGGTATCAGCCAATCTCTTTGTACTTGATTGATCAGCTGATTTTTTTCCAAGTCAGTCATGATTGGATGCAGAACATAGAGAGACTTTTTCTTATCAGTAAGTGTGAGAGGTACAGTAGAAAAAATAATATCGTAAGAAGTTTCATCAACCTCGTGTAAGCGGTCAGCTGAATTAGTCTCTGTAAAAAAGATCATCGGGAATAATTGCTGAAGTTCACTTTTTAAGATCAATGAAGAGCTAATGCCACTTGGACAGACGATCACGGCTCTTATTTTTCTATTTCTTTCTTCTGCGTCCGCTTTTCTGATCTCTCCGCCAAATAGTATAGTGAAAAAACCAATCTCTTCTTCAGGGATGCTCTTCCCTATTCGTCTTTCTAACGGAAGTAATGCTTTTCTTGTCATTTCGTAGATGGAAGCATATTGATGCTTAATTTGATCGATCATCACATTAGGTAAATAAAAAGAATAGGAAATACGAAAATAGGCAGGGACCAAGTGATAAAAGACATTCATCAATAATTCACGAAACGAAGCAAATTCTACGGCCATCAGGAATTCCATGCGATGGATGACTTCTGAAGAACATTCCAGCAAAAAATCAAGTGCAGGTTCCTGGACATCTCCTTCAACGATCGATGCTAAGCAAAGAGAGAAAAATATAATCTCCGAATTTTGATGTTCGGAATAGCCAAGGCCAGTCAATACTTGTCGACTAATGTCAGTGACTGCAAGAGAAGCCAACAGTTCAGCATCTTTTACCAGTTCCATGGATGTTTTTCCAATTCGAATGGTTGTCAAACTCAAATAATAAGCTAATTCATCCATTCGATTTGGTGCAAATCGAAGATCTGATAGTGAAATCGTTTTATCTAGCAAATCTCTAACTTTGGCGTAATAATCAATGGAAAGGGTTGCGGTTAAATACGTGAGCCCAAATCTTCCAGCAAGTGACTGCATCAAACGAGCAGTGCGATTTTTAGCTTCTCTTCTTAATATTGCTTCTGACCCTAGCAGCCTAAAACCAGTTTTCCTAGTATACGACAGCTGACAATCTTCCACTTCTAATTCATTTCTTATCTTTTTGATATCTGACAGAACTGTCCCTTTAGAAACCTGAAGAAAATCTTGAAAATGAAAAACAGAAACAGACGTTGCAGTCGAATAAACCATCAAATAAAGAAGATCTCTTCGCTCTTGTTCGGTATACACAGCTTCAAATCGAGTAATATCCAAAAATTTTTCTGCCCAGTCGATTGCTCGGAATTTCTTTATACGGATATGGGTATCATCCACATATTCGGCAAAAGGAGTTAATTGTTTGATCGCCTCGCTTGTATTTACTTCGATGATCTCTGCTGCTTTTTCTAGACTGATTTCTCTTGGTGTTTTCAGGAGATAACTAATTTTGTAGTTCACAGCGCTGTTCACCTCCTACTTATATTCTAGTATGGTAGCGCTTTTAAATCGAGGGGTGTTTGGTACAACTTACAGTTGGATTTTTTTTACGACTGTACCGAACGATTTCTATCGAATGGATACAGAAAAAAAGCAGGTGACCAAATGTCTCCTGCTTTTATGAATTGATTTCGTCCGATCAATGATGATCATGTTTATTTTTTGAGGTCAGTTCTTCAAATTTTTCTTTGACATCTTCAACCGCTTTTTCGATATCTTTTTCAAAGTGATTGGGCTCATTAGGCTTTGTTTCCTCTTCTACAGAATTTGAACCAGATAAAGCTGTTTCTTTATTTTCTGTTTCACCAGAGTTTGTGCCAGCTAATGATTCTTCTTTGTCTTCTGTTTCACCAGAATTAGTTCCTGCTAAAGCCACTTCTTCTTCTGTTTTAGGGGCCATTGAACCTCTTAATCGTTTGTGTTTTTCACCGTCATAATTTGTCATGTTGGTTCCTCCTAGTAGTTCTATACTTTTTCATCGTACAATAAGACAGTTTATGCGTCAAAAAACAAACCCGATTCTTACAAATATGTCATATTTTTCCTTCTGATTCTTGAATGCTTTTGATTCCTTCTTCCAAAATTTTCATTTGTAAGATTGTTTCTTCATCTTTGATGACTTTTTCTGCGCCATTAACTAATGTCTCGTAAATCCCTTCGTAGACACGGCTGTAATCACCAACCTCGGAAATTACTTTTTCTTCATGATAACTCCCTTGTTCATCTATATAGGTCAATACACCATAATGTTCGGGCAAATCGATACCAAAGTCTTCATGATCAGGCATGTAAAACATTTTCAGATGTTCTTCTTGTCGATCTTTTGTTTGTTTCACGAACATCCCTTTTTTTCCGTAAACGACGAAACTTGGACGTTCTTTGATGCGGAAATAACTGGATTTTATCGAAATTTTCATATTTCCATAGAAAAAATCCAGATCGAAGTAATCATTCATTCGTCCTTTCCCTAAAAGTTGACGTACATCATAGCTGATATCATCTGGTTCGCCGAAATAAGAAAGAACTTGATCTACTGTATGACAAGCATGTCCATATAAATAGCTGTTCGCAGTAGAAAATTCATGCGTATTTTCTGGTACTTCCGGTCTGAAATAATCATAATGCATTTCTACTTCTAAAATATCTCCTAATTTTCCGCTTTCGATTACTTTTTGGACTGTCAAGAAGTCAGAATCGAACCGTCTGTTTTGGTAACATTGGATAAATAGCCCTTTTTCTTTTGCTAATGCAAATAACTCTTCTGCTTCCTTTGACGTTTCTGCAAAAGGTTTCTCTACTAGTACATTCTTACCATATTCGAGTGCCATTTTTCCATATTCATAATGAAATTGACTAGGTGTAGTGATGACAACTAATTGGATCTCAGGATCATCCCAAAGATCAGACAGCTGATCAGTATATTCGATGTCTTCGAATGTTTTCCACACTGGTTCAGATGGGGAAAAAATTTTTTTGATATTGATTTTGTTCGTAAGTTTTCTTGAAAAAGGCAAATGATAGCGATTTGTACTCTTTCCATTGCCAAGATAAGCGATTGTAAGCATGAGTGGTGCCTCCTTTTATTGATGTTTTCAGTATATCCTAGAAAAGCGCAGAAAGTATTTATAATAGCTATTCTGGTAAAAAAGTTCAGAAAAACACTTGTTATCATTCGGTTTGGTGAAATTAATGTTCAAAGTAAGGATAAAAATCAAAAAGATAATAGCGGAACCAAGTGTTTATCAGTAAGATAGAATTTGGAGGTCAGATCATGCTTATTGAAGAAAAACTAACAAAACAAGAGTTGTTTACCACGACAGAGAAACGGATTGCCGATTACATCCGTAGGAATATCGAAGCTGCAGTCTACATGACGATTGAAGAATTAGCAAAAGCTACGTATACTTCCCATTCAGCTATCATTCGTTTATGCAAAAAAATGGGATTCAGCGGATTTAAAGAATTCCGTTTCGAGCTGGGGCGGGAAGTTCATCAATTGATTGCTCAGTTCAATCAAACGATTGATCCTAATTTTCCTTTTTCAAGTGAAGATAGCACTCAGCAAATTGCAAAGAAAATGGCGGATTTATCGATCCAGTCAATAAAAAAAGCACAATTGCAGATTGAACATGAAGATTTAGATCAAATCGGTAAAGTATTGAACAAGGCACAGCGAATCTTTCTTTTTGCAAAAGGTGATTCTCAAATCACGGCAAGGAAATTCCAGAATAAAATGGTCAAGTTGAATAAGTTTTTGATCATGGCCGAAGAATACAGTGATTCTTCTTGGAATGCAGCCAATTTGACTAGCGAGGATTGCGCTATTTTTATTAGCTACAGCGGTCGCATCCATCATTATGAACGAATAATGACCTATTTGAAGCATGTAGAGGCCCCTACCTTGCTGATTACCGGAAATCAGCATTCAGAAATGGCCAAACAGGCTGATATGTGTCTTGTTATATCGCAGGAGGAATATGATTTTGCTAAAGTAGCAACTTTCTCCTCTCAAATTGCCTTCGATTACGTATTAAATACGTTATTCTCAGTGATATATTCTCAAAATTTTGAAGAGAATATCCGCAACTTGAAAAACAAACAAGAATTGATGCAAAAAGGCCTTCTTAAAGAATATCGAAAAACTTAAGAAAAGATCCTCATTTAGTAATAAGAAAGATAGTGTTTGATAGGCTCTCTTTGATATCATCATAAAAACAGGCTGAAGTTTTCTTTTTCAAACTTCAGCCTGTTTGTTTACGGAACGATTCGAATAGATATATTATAGAAATGAGGAATAGCTAATTTCTGTTTCTTATTTTGAACGATTGACGAAAAAGATATATAAGAAGGAGGAAAATCAGTATACATGCAGCTAACAATCCATACAGGAAAAATCGTTTGTTCTCGGATACTTTCTGTACTTCTTTTTGAACTTCTCTTGCATGATAAGGAACCCGGTGCCCTCTGACAAGTAAGCGATGACTGTTGACCATATAAGGTGTACAAGTTAGGAGTGTCACGAAATCCTGCCCTTTTTCGATTCTCAGATCTTTTGTATCAGTCGGTTCTACCGTCTTGATCTGATCGACTTGATAAGCGAGTGTCCGTCCATTGATTTCGATATAGAAAGAATCACCTAAAGTCAGTTTCGGTAAGTCTGTGAACAACTTTGCTTGAGGCAGTCCTCGATGGCTGGAAATAACGGCATGTGTATTTTCTCCCCCCGTAGGATAAGACGTTCCTTCCAATAATGAGGCACCTTTTTCTAGCAGCACAGTATTCGTTTCATCAAAAATTGGCAAATGGACATTGATCTCAGGGATCGTCAAAATACCGATCGTATGTTTCTCAAAATAGGTTCTATCCTTTTTCGCAGGTTCTTTTTTCTTAGTAAAGGGATCTGCACCTGGATTTCCACCTTCTTTTGCTAATTGCTGGTTTTTCTTTGTCATGTTTTCTTGGATTTTAGCCATGACTTCTTCATTTTCTTTGACCGCTTGTTGCTGATAATGAGAGATGATCTGCTGATCCAGATAATTATTCAGCGCGTCGCTAACAAATGGATAAGCTAGTATCCCTATTCCTGAGAGAAGCAAGAAAAGCATCAGCAGATCTAGAAGTTTCCTTTTCTTTGGTTTCATTTGTGTTCTCCTTGTGATGACTGTTTGATAATAAAAGAAAAAGGAGCATTTGCGTAATCCGCTGCTCCTTTTTCCAATTCTTGCAAAAAGACTAAATCTGACTGTGCTTGCGTCTAGCAAAGTACAGTCCAGCAATCAGTAGAAGGACTACTCCTGCACCGATATACACATAGATTCCCTTACCGCCTGTTGAAGGAAGTGTACCTTTGTGTTTATTTGGTATTTTTTCAGGAGAAATCAACTGTCCTGCTGTTACATAAGATTGTTCATCGATAGTAAATGCTACACGGTTTGTTAATGGAACATATTTTTCTGGCGCTTTCGTTTCTTCCAGATAGTACGTGCCATATTTTAGACCTGTCACATCGATTAAACCGTTACTTGTGGTTGTAAAAACCGTTGCTGATTCTTTCGCCGATACCCAGCTGACGGCTTTTGTGGATGGGTCGATCGATAAATATTTCGCTGTGTCACTATCTTGATCACGAACGACGAATTCTGCTCCAGCAAGTGTTTGATCTGATGTAACGTCACCATCTACTTTAACAAATCGTTTGCCCCCAGTAACGACATCGACTGACGGTGGTGTTTGATCATTTGTATGCCCGTTATCGACATTTGCTTGGTTAGAAAATCCTTTGGTTGGATCTGCTTTTTCGTTCAAATGCATATAGTAAACGAATTTCAATGTACCGCCAGGAGTTAATGAAGGAATATAATTCGGATCAACTGAAACCGTGAATCCGTTTGTTTGCTCAGTGACAGAATAATTTACTGGGTCGATTTCTTTATTTCCATCATATAAGGCATAAACATACGTTCCTGAAGAATCATTATCAAATGTCAAAGCAGCGTCATGAGTATCGATAAGTTTGAATGTTGTGTACTTGTTTTGCGTTCCTTCTTTATCAGCGATACCTAATGGGATATTGACAGAAATCTCATATTGAATTTTTTCACCGATTGCGACATCTTTTCCATTCAATTGAGGTGTTGTTTTATCAACTTTAGACGTATCATTTTTGATGGTCTTTTCTACTGGTGTTTGGCTATTTGCCAGGATCTCAAAAGGCGTGATTGTTTGCTTTTCAATCATTTCCGCATTATCAGGAGCTTTTACTTCTTCTAAATTATATTTTCCAACTTCTAAATGATTAACGATCAACTGGCCTTTTTCAATAGATGCCTCGGCAAAGTCATTGTTGCCGATGTCATAAGAATGACCAGTAATGAAATGTTTGGCTTTGGTTTGATCAGTTGTCCAAGTGTACAATCCATCTGTGACACTTTGGATGTATTTTTTGACGCTTGGTGTTCCTTCTTCTTTAGAAATAATAAATTCTGCTCCATTTAGTGCTTCGTTTTCGGCAGTACCGATTTTTGTAACTTTCAACGTTCCATCATTACCGACTGTATTTTTAGGGTAGAGATGGATAGTATCTAGTTCTTCTGTCCCGTATTTATAAGAGCCATCTGCTTGTTTGATCATCTCATATACAGGGAAAGCTAAAACCATGTTTGCGGCAGCTGACACTCCGTCTTTTGGTTCTTCTTTGATCGTGTAGACTGCATCTTTCCCATTTTGTTTTTTAGGTAAAGATAAAGTGACATTTCCATCAGCATCTGTCGTTCCTGAAGCAACTGGTGTACCAGGAGTCAAAGACTGGACTGCTTGTTTTGCTGCATCCACGGACGCTCCTTTATCTCGTTGCGCATAAAATTCTTGAGTGACGTTATAAACTGAAAATGAAATATCGGCTAATCCTTGGTATTGATCGAATTCGCTCATTTCTTTCCCGCTGTTTTGGATTAAAGGATCGGGTAAATCAGTCATTTTCTTTTTATGAAGGATGACTTGAGCTGCTGTCTCCTCTGCAAACACTTTTTTTGCGCCGAAGCTGTTTGTGAGTAATGGTAAAATAAGGAAAAGGACTCCTAACATAACGTTTATTTTTTTATGATTTTTCATTTTTTCACTCCTGTTCTTTTTTTGATAAACAACCAGATTGCAAAGCTTGCGAATACCATACCAACAACGCCTAAAAGTGTATTTTTCGTTTCGTTTGTTTTTGGAAGAAATGGACGGCTATTTTCTTTTTTATTGACTACTTTCAATATACTGTCCGCCTCTTTATCCTCAGAAAGAAAAGTTGAAATGGTAAACGGAATTTCTGTTTCACTTAAAATATAACCAGAAGGTGCTTCGATCTCTTTTAATCGATAACTTCCTGTTTTCAACCCGGAAATTGAAAAAGCGCCATTTTTATCGGAAATCAGGTGAAGCGCATCTGATTCGTTCTTTGTCCACTTGTATCCGTTGGCTGTTTGCTGGAGGTAATTTCCTGCTTTGTTTTTAATAAGGAATACTGCGCCAGCTAATCGTTTATCTGGTTTATTTGTCTCGATTTTGACAAATTGCTTACTCCCTGTATATACAGAAACTTTCTTTGTACTGATACCAAAACCAAAATCCAGTGTTCCGTTGTTGTTGATTTCCTTGTTCGCCTGTGCTGTACTGCTTAGCTGCATCTGATAAGAAATGGTCAGTTTTTTTCCAGCATATTTTTCCAACGAAGGGATCGAAAATAAAACATCAAATCCGTGAGGTTTCTTGTGTATGACAAAGCCTTCTGTCAGCTTTTCTCCATTCGATGAAATCGTTAAACTATTAGGTAAAAACGTTAATGCTTCATCCGCACTATCTGACAATTCGAACTTTTGATAGTCAAGGATATTTACAGGAATTGTCGTATGCAAGGAATAAGTGATTTTTTCACCAATCGTAAAATCATTTCTAGGCTCTTCTAATACCTTCTCAAAAGGTGGATCAGGGTAGTCGTTTTCTTCATTTTTAGGATACAAATGGATAGTTGAAAGTTTTTGATTGTTTTGTCCATGTACAGGAAGAACAACTACCATATTCTCTGCCTTTTCTTTGACGACTTCTGGTACTTTGGATTCAATGAAAAGATACGCTTTATCTCTTTTTTCTTGATCTTTAGCGGCCAGAGAAAAAGAAGCGATACCATCTTCGTTGTTAAGAGTTGTAGTTGTTGCTTCTGCGGTAAACATACCGGAAGACGCACCGTTTTTTGCGATCTCTGCTTGTGCTTCTTCTACCGTTTTGCCCTTTTCCCGTAGATGGTAAAAAGAATCTGTGACATCATAAACTTGGAATGTGACACCATTTAATCCTCGATACGTTTGTAATAAAGCTTTTTCTTGTCCGTCATTTGGATGATTTTTCGGCAGTTGCCCGTTTGGGAAAAGCAATTTGTGTAAAGTAATCTGAACCATTTCTGTTTCTGTTTCTGTTGCTGCCTGAGTAAAAGCTGGTTTAAATAGTAACAAGAAGAGACACACACTAAGCCAACCAAGTTTTTTCATATTTAGCTGCCCCCTCTTTCTTTTTTCAAAAAAAGATACCAAATAGAAAACGCACAACCAATCATCCCTACTAGATAGATTCCTAAACGGCCAATTCCTCCCGTTTCAGGTAATGGTACTTTTGCCTGATTCGTGATGTCTAAAGAAATGTGGTTGTTTTTGGCTCCTGGTGACAGAACAGATTCATGATCTTGTCCATCCACTTGAATTGACCCATCTTCGTGTATAACTATAGTAACTGGCTCTTTTAGACCTTGGTATCCTTCTGGTGTAAAAGTTTCGGTCAGCGTATAAGTTCCAGGTTTTAAATTTTCGAATAGAAAGGTATCTGTTTCTTGTCCATCTTTTGGCAATTCTAAGTCCATTTCTGGTCCTTGCAGTCTGAATTTGGCTCCTTTTAATGTCTGTCCGTTGTCTTCTTTTTTGTGTACCGTTAGATCAAACGATTTTAGTCGATTTTGATGAGTGAGCGTCCATACATTATTTGTCATCTCGGTATTTTTTCCCGTGTAAATGATTTTTCCATATTTATCGATTTGGAATTCATAATTTCCCGGCGAAGTATCATATCCGGCAGGACCAGCTGTTTCAACGACTCGGTATTCTCCAGGTGTGAGTGAATCAAAAATGGCAAGGCCTTTTTCATTCGTTGTTTGGCTGTCCATTGGCTGATAAGCACCGTTTGCTTCTTTTTTCTGTAGGGAAAATGCTGCTCCTTTAAGATTTATCTCTTTGTCCGTCCCTTGCATCGTATACTTACGTACTGCTATAGGAATTTCAACAAAAGGATTTTCAATGGTCAACTGGATCGTATCATCGGAAGTAGTGACTGTTTTTCCATCAATGGTTACCGTACCATCAGAAGCAATCTTGATTTCCCAAGTAGTCTTTTTGCTTAATTCATGACCTTCTGGAGCTTTTGTTTCTGTCAGCGTATAGGTCATTTCTTTTTGCAATTTGACATTTTCTGGAAGAGAATAGGTTCCGTCGCCATGATCTGTTAGTAAAGTATCAATAGAATCTCCTGTTAATTTGAAGACAGCACCGATGAGATTCTTTTCACCTGTAGAGGAATTTTTCGTTATTTTCAAGTTTAACGGTGTGAATTGTTTAGTATTTTTCCATGTCATTGCATCTATTTGTTGAGAATCGTATCCTGGTACAGGTAATTCTTTGATTGTTTGGTAACTGAATGCTTGACCTTGATTATTGTATTGAGGTAGTGATAATATCTCTTGATAACTTTCTCCGCTATTTGCAGATAATTTGTCAATGTCTGCACGTTCCCACGTATTTGTTGTATCTTTAGCTGGTTTAATGATTCGAATATATCCGTTTTTCCAAGCTGCAGCATTTGTCGTATGTTCCCGTTGAATCTCAAAAGTAACTTGATCTGGACGATCAGCTAGATTGTTGTCAAATTCTTCCCATAACTTTTTGATGTGAAGACTGACTCCGGGAGCTTTAGCAGATGGTATACCGAATTCAGCTAATTCATTGGTATCAATGTTTGGCTGGAAAGTTGTCCTGCCGTTCATTTGATACCAGAAATTTGGATGGAAGTCCTCATTTTCTGTTTGGATTCTCACTTGGTAATGGATTTGGATTTCTTGTTCTTTTCCTAAATAGATCTGATTGCTCTTGATGGTATTTCCTTCTATGGAAATAGATGGAGTGACCGTTGTAGGACTTGTCCCCACACTCTTGACTGAAAGTGTACCAGGCTGATAAATGAATGGTTCTGCGATTGGATCATTTATTTGTCCATTGCTTACAGTTGCTGAGATCTGTACAGCTTTTTTGGCTAGGTATTCAGAGATATCTGTTGCATGATCAGCTGATTCATAGTAAAGATCGCCTTTTTCATCTGATGAAACCATTTGTCGCATACGAGACTCTACTTCTGCTTTTGAGAGACCAGCTGCCGGATCGCTTTGAAGTTGGATGCCAAGACCATGTATTTCGATTCCTCGTTCTTTGAGTGCCATCGCTTCTCCGATGGTTGCGATAAACGTACTGTCGATTCTTCTGGATAGATTGTTTTGGTCAGGTGCATAATAGCTATTTGAGATTCGAGAAGTATTTCCCGGCTGATCTTGCGTATTAGAAAACTGAGTTCCGTAATAATTGCTGCTTGATTGTGCGTGTACCCGCTGTACTTTATAGGAAAATGTTGGTACACCATCCGTCAGCAAAACGATCACTTTTTTATGTCCATTTGGAACGGATAGCATGTTTCCTGCATCTCTTAGTGCTTTTTGTGTAAAAGTACCACCATTTGTCCGTGAAGGTGTAATGGATTTTACTTGATTTTTCACTGAATCAAATGAACCCATCTGTACTGCACCGTTACTGTAGCTATATCCTTCGCTTGAGTAGCCGACATATCCCATATTGATTTTGTCTGTGATACCGCTATCTGCTAAAGTATCGACAAAACGATCGACACCAATCTTTACTTCACCGATCCGATTATTGTCGTTCATACTTCCTGACCAGTCTACGACCAATACGAGATCAAGAGGCGTGATATCTTTTTGTACATTTCCACGAGCATTCAAATAAACATCAAACAATCCGGGTGTACTTGTTTCCTTTGCATACTTTCGTATCGCATAGTCTGCTTGATTACCCGTTCCTCCATATTCGATATACGAATGGGTCCGATCATTAGGATCTCCATTCCAAGAATTTATACCATCCCATTGATTTGTTCCGTTTTTATTGCCTTGATGATCAAGAACATTTGTATTTCCTGTAGGTTGCCAACTGGCTTTAGGATAAGTGCCCTGATCATCTGTTGTATATTCTGTAGGAATCGTTTGATTAGATGGCACACTCACAGCTGGCAAGGATAATGTAGGCAATGTAAATGGGCTGACAGAATTTTCGTTTTCTTTTGATGATTCTTCTTCTATTTCGTCTACCTTTGGTACTGACACATCTGTATCTTTCTTATTTTCTGTCTCATCAATAATGTCATATTCTTTATTATCGAGGATCAGCTTGTTTGCCTGGCTGTGGTAAAGTGCTGGATCGATTGGAAAACTCAGATCGATAGTTTGTTTAGTGTTTGATGAGATTTCCAACGTAATTTTCCCGCTATTTACCTGATAAGCATAGCCATCTCCTTCTTTTCTTTCCACATCACTTAAGTAATTTTCGACTAGATCAATTTCTTTTTCTATCTTTTCAGCACTGGTGTTATTCGCATTTAGCTTGATGTTCAGTGCTTTTTTTCCAGACTGATCTGAAATGACTTCAGCTGAAATTGTTTCTAAAACTGTTGGATCATCTGTAGTGTCTGCTATTGCAGATAATGGCACAAAGTTTGATAAACTCAATATTATCAGCATGAAAATAACTTTCAGTTTCTTCCCTGTGGTCGTCATTTTTCCCCTCCTTTTTCTTTTTTTCTGTTTTGACGTGAATAGTGAAAATTATTAAAATAAACAGGCGTTACATAATTTTATTTATTTTAATATGATAATTATTATACGAAGGGCGCTAAAGGGAATCACACCAATTTTCATACCAATTGGTTTCATTTATGAAGTTGATTCCTTCGATTAATGAGCGTTTCATTGAAAGAAAAGGGTTGAGGGAGAAAAACATATGATCAGGTTGTTGGAAGGAAACTATAGAAAGATGGAAAAAATCATTCGAATTCTGTCCATTTCTGACAAGTGGATGACTAAAAAAGAACTTGCCAAACGAATTGGTAGTTCAGAATCTACATTTGTAAGGTATATCGAAGAGATCAAAATCCGCTGGGGAACGGATGTAACGATTCAATCTTCACAAAAATTGGGGTATCGTCTTGAACGTTTGAATGTACCAGCTTATTTAAATGTTCTGATGGAAATGTCGCAAAGTTCTACAAACAGTCGTTTATTAAATGAGATTATTGTCAATCCGGGTAAAACAATCGAGTATTATTGTGAAAAAATTTCCATCAGCCGGTCTTCTTTTACACGTAAGTTGAAACAATGCAATCAAATTTTAGAAAGCTATTTATTAAAAGTGATCGTTGACCAAGGTTTTCAGTTAACTAGCCTTAAAAGTGAGCTCCAGTTGCGTATCTTTGTCACCTTTTTCTTTTTAAGTTACTACGGAAGACGCACGTTGCCATTTCCAATCGAAAAAAAGAAGATCAAAGAAATTATGGTCAAGAATAATTGTCAGTTGAATTTGTTTCAGGAAGAAAGCCCATATGAGCAATCTTTCTTTATTATGTATTTTGTTGTGCATCTCATGAGAGAATCCCAAGGAACTCCATTTGAATGGAAAGCTGGAGACTCTTATGTACAGTTGATAAATATCGATAAAAAAGACTTCTTAATCTTGAAAAATCTCTTAGGAAAATTGAAGTACAGCAGCTATATAAAAGTAGTGAACTATTTTGTCAATACGATTTTTTCAGAATTTTCGGAGAAAGAAAAAAAATGAAATCAGTGAGCAGATACGAAAAAATATGTCCTACTGTTCGTTTTCATCCTCTGATTGCAAAGAAAAAAACGAAGAATATGTTGTTCAATTATTAACGCAAATTTATTTTTTCTCCCGTATTTTCCCATACAATACGACTCATTTGACGA
Organism: Enterococcus sp. E4-150; assembly: GCF_035726465.1. Lineage (NCBI taxonomy): Bacteria > Bacillati > Bacillota > Bacilli > Lactobacillales > Enterococcaceae > Enterococcus > Enterococcus sp. E4-150. Next base: position 126,442 of record NZ_JAPRGK010000004.1, read on the forward strand.
TCCGTGCAACTTACTTTGCACAGCAGATGCAACACCGCCAGATACGTCTATATGCTGGATTTCGTGCAGAACTTCAATTTTATTCCACTCTACTGAATCAGAATCTGATTTATTATTTATCTAGCTATATCTTTTGGATGCTTATCGGTAATCCTGAAATTCACCATTATACTTCTGATAAAAAAATACTGATCATCAGTGACTTAAGTCTTCGACATAGTCAATATATTGAAGAATATATCAGTGATATTCTTGCTGTGCATAAAATTCATTCTGAGACAACTGCTATTACTGAAGATCAGCTGTCGAAATACAATCTTCTCGAGTATGATCTGATTGTTACGAATCAACCCATTTTGAATGCCCATGTTCCTCATATATTGATTGATGATAGTCTGTCATTCGCAAATGAAGAAGAACTCATCCGCTTATTCGAGTTATGAATAATCAAAAAACAGCTATGTATAAACCACCCTGATAAAAATTTCAGGACAAATTCACATAGCTGTTTCTTTTTATTGTATTCCTTCAGCAATCCAACGAGATTTATAGCGAAAGTCTTTTAACAACTCTTCTTTTGTCCAATTATTTGCAATGAGATCCGTCAATGTGTTCATTACGAGGGACATGGAAAAATATAGGAAACTAACTGCTTCTTCCGACAATTGAATGGAGAAATGATTGATTCTTAATAATTCCAGCCATTTTTTGTTCATTGGAGAATCAGCCGATAGTTCTCTACGTTTGGTTGTCTGCTGATCATTTCGCTGGGTTAACAAGTATAACCTTTGCCAATAGATACTTTCGTGATCTAAGTCGCAGCACCACTCTAAATATTTTTCGATCCCCAAAAAGAAATGTTGTTTGTTTTCGCTAATGAATTTTAAGATATCTTGATGGACTATGTGAGAACTGCTTTTGATCGTATACAAATAAGCATCTTCCAAATCTTGAAAATATTTATAAAAAGCACCGCGCGACATCCCCATCTTGTCAACAATCTCTGAGACTTTGACTTGGCTGATGTGCTGTGAGCAAAATATCTCCAGTAATAGGTCATCGATTCTCTGTTTCTTTGCTTTCGATAAATTGAAAAAAGTTTCTTTTGGCATCCACATCTCTCCTTTATCTCTGATTATACGTGGATAGCCCTTCATTGTCATGAAGGATTCATTCCTTCTTTTTCTCTTCTTCTGTCAAGTACCCATCTTCCATTCGATAAACGCGATCACTCCATTGAATCATACGGACATCATGAGTAACCATAATAGTCGCTTTTTGTTTCTCATGAGCTTCTTTAACTAGTAATTTGACGACTTCATATGCATGATCGGTATCCAAACTAGCTGTTGGTTCGTCTGCTAAGATCAAGCTTGGCTCATTATATAAAGCGCGAGCAATTGCCACTCTCTGTCTTTCTCCACCAGAAAGGTCTTTAGGATAACTATTTTTAAGTGACTGGATATCTAAAGATTGCAGCAAGGAATCGATTTTTGTTGAATCTTCTTTTTTTGAAGTAACTTGGTCAACTAGTTCAAATTGTTCCTTTACCGTTAAAAAAGGAATCAAATTAGAGCTTTGGAGAATAAATCCTATTTCTTTAAAGCGTAAATCTGCTCGTTTTTTTTCTGGAAGCTCAGTTAGTGAGTGACCGTTGATCACTATTTCTCCGGAAGTCGGTGTTTGCAATCCTCCTGAAATGGTAAGGAAAGTACTTTTACCTGAACCAGAAGGACCAATGATGCTGACGAATTCTCCTTCCTTTACATAAAAATCAATTGCTTTCAAAGCTGAGACCTTTGTATGACCAGAACCAAATGTTTTGGTAACTTTTTTCATCGTTAATATTTTTTTCATTTTTATTAACCTCCTATTGCTGTAATTGGGTCTACTTTGGTTATCGTACGTATCGAAAACAATCCGCCTAGCATTGCGACAATGATCAAAATCCCACTATATAGCAACCATTGTGACCAAAAAACAGCAAAAGGCATCGCGCTTGGTAAAATCAGACTAGTCAAATAAGCAAACAAAAGAGCAAGCAGAACGCCTACCACCCCAACAATAAAGGACTGTGCTACTAAAGATTTAGCGATGAAGAAATTTTTGATCCCTTGTGCTTTCATTACTCCAAAAATAGCAGTCTTCTGAAGTGTCATCACGTACATGAAAATACCGACCACGGCAGCAACCACTAAGAACAAAAAGTATATCATCGCATTTAAGGTCATATTTTGGGCAGAATAGCCAGGAATACTTTCAATGAATGTCCCAATAGTTAATAACTGTAGACCCTTCGATGCTTTTTCTTTCGAAATTTTAGCTGAATCCTTTATTACGATCCCATTGATCGGCTGTTCTTCTTCAGAAGCAAACGGCTGTTGTCCATACTTCAAAGCAGTCCACGTATCTAGGGACGCATAGATGACGGGAGAAACTGTGTAATAAGTTTCAGGAAAGATACCGACAATCGTCAAAGGATCGTCGTAACTGCCAATTTTGATCGTATCTCCAATTTTATAGCCTGAATCAGCCAGATTTTGAGAGATGATGATTTCATTCTTTGTTTTAAATTCATGCCCTTTCGTGAGTTTTGGTAATAAAAATGCTTCTTTCGTTGTGCCGAAAACTGTAACATTTTCTTTGTTTTTTCCTTTGATTGCTCCGCTGTACAATCCGATTGGTGCTTTCTCTCCTCCTTCAATGTATTTCAGATCTCCTCTTGTTAATTGTGAAGCTGCAAATACTTGATTTGCATCCTCCGACAAAACAATCTCTTGTGCGTCCCAATCATCGATTGCTTTTTTAAACTCTTCTGAAAGTCCATTCGCTAGTCCTGACAACATGAATACGACATACGCAATCAAGAACATAATACCGACGATCAAGCCATATCGTAATTTAGAATAGCGAATTTCTTTGATAGCTAGAAACATTTGTTTTTCCTCCCTATGATAGATTGATAGTGACAAAATGTCACTTGTTGAATAGTGTAACTCTAAAGTGACAATTTGTCACTTGTGTTGTTTTTTTCTTATCAATAAATTGTCTAAGACATCTTTCGATAAAACCTTAACATGAGTCATAAAAAATTTATTTAAGCCTTATTTATGCTTTCCATGATAAACTAAAGTGACCAAATCAATGAGGTGGGAAAATGATTAAACTATTAGTAGTAGAAGACGATAAAGTATTATCCAATAATATAAAAGAAATACTCGCTGCAATCGGCGAGATAACACAAGTTTATGATGGTAGTGAAGGACTGTTCGAGTTGGAAAGTGGAGTTTATGATCTTGCAATCTTGGATTTGATGATGCCGGAAATGAATGGATATGAAGTGTTAGCAAAAATACGGAAAGAAAAAATACAGACTCCAGTATTGATTTTGACTGCAAAAGATAGTTTGGAAGATAAGATTGAAGGATTTGAACGAGGTGCAGATGATTATCTAACAAAACCTTTCTATCGAGAAGAACTGATCATGCGCGTGAAAGCATTATTGAAACGCTCGCTAGGTCTCTTTGATGAAAATGTTCTGAAGTATAAGGATATCAGTTGTGATTTAAAAAGCAATGAAGTCTTGTATAAAGAACAAGTTTTGCCCATACAAGGAAAAGAGTTTGAATTGCTCGTTTATTTTTTACAAAATAAGGGAATCATTTTGACAAAAGAGCAGATATTTGACCGGATCTGGGGATTTGATTCTGATACGACGATTACAGTTATTGAAGTTTATATGAGCAACTTACGAAAACATCTGCGAAGTACTGGATTGGATAAAGAAATCAAAACCTTACGTAATGTCGGTTATATACTGCAAAGGGTGTGATACAATGAATGGAGATATTACACGAAAGCAACGTAGTCGCTTTTTTGCGACAAATGTAGCAGCATTTGCTTTTATCTTTTTTCTTTTGGGATTCATTACTTTACAGATATTAAACCAATCTGCATACAGAGAAACAGATCTGTCATTAGAGAAAATAAATTTTGATTCTCGAACAGTACAATTAGAGATACAAAGATATCAGCAAGGCGATCCCTTTTTAAACCCGACTCAAACGGAACAAAACAGAACAAACATGGAACAGCCATTAATGGAACCATCAAATGACCGTTTTAACACTCAAGTGATCTTGTGGTCTAAAAATGGTGAGATATTGAATAAAGCAGCTATTGGTGGGCGTTTCAACCAAATCAAAGAATTAAAAATGGATACGAAAAATCTGAATACCATCCAAAATATTGAATTAAATGAAGACAGTGGCTCATCTGCCCTCTCTTTCCGTTCGATTACGAAAAAAGCGGAGACGAATCAAGATGGCGTTGCCTACATCCAAATTTTAGAAAATACAAATCAAATCAAGAATTCATTAGCGACTTTTCGCACGATTATGATTTTGTGTATGATTGTTTTTTGGATTCTCTCTATTGGTATCAGTTATTACTTGTCTAGTCTAAGCATGCGCCCTATTATTCTTTCTTGGAGAAGACAAAAAGAATTTGTTGAGAATGCTTCTCATGAATTGCGCACACCGTTAACGATTATTCAAAATAGTTTGGAACATCTTTTTACCAAGCCTAATCATACTATTATTGAAGAATCCGAAAGCATCGCTCAAGCATTGTCAGAGACGAGGCGCCTCACTGGATTGACTTCGGATTTGCTGACAATCGCTCGGAATGATTCTGATCAGCAGCTGCTTTCAAAGCAAATGATCAATACACAAGAATATATCGAACAACTTGTTAAACCATTTCAAGAGATGGCCACCATAGATGGAAAAGAGTTTATTCTCCATAACGATGCAACATTAGAAGTGCCAATTGACGAAAAAAAAATCCATCAAGTTTTGGTTATTTTGCTGGATAATGCATTAAAATATACGAATCCAGAAGATAAGATCATTTTGGATTCATCTGTTAACCATAAAGAATGGCTGATTCACGTAAAGAATACTGGCCCTTCTATCAGTGAAGAAGATCAAGCAAGGATTTTTGATCGATTTTATCGGGAAGATCAATCTCGGGCGAAAGAGACTGGCGGATACGGGCTTGGCTTGGCAATTGCAAAACAGGTAATCGAACAGCATCATGGACAAATTTCTGTATCCAATTATCTTCCACAAGGAGTCGATTTTAAAGTCCAATTGCCGTTGAAGCCTAAAAAATAATGCTTATCCCTAAAAAAGAGCTGTGACAAAAATCTTGTCACAGCCCTTTTTTGTTGCGAATAAACGGTGTTCCAGAAGTAGCTTCTTCGGAAATAAGCCGAAATTTCTTTAAGCTGACCACTTCTGTCACAACCTCTTTAGCTTACGTTTACGATTTTTTATTGCGGTCTTCAATGTGTACATCACCGCTTGTGTCAATATCCAATTCTTCTCGGCTAACATCTTCTGTCACTTTTTCAACATCTTCATGTTCTTCTTTATGAATCCCAACTTCTTCGCGAACAACTGTATGTTTGCTTACATCTACTTGCTCTTCTTTGATTGGGATAGTAATCGTGTCATCTTCCAAGTTTTCGTCTGTTCCCTGTGAAGATTGATCTGTTACTGGTTTGCGTTCGATGACGATTTCTTCACGTTTGACCGGTACTTCTACCGTTTCAGTATCGTTGACCACATGTTTGTGGATGTCGACTTCTCCAGTTGTCACATCATGTGTATTTACATCTAATTTTTCTTCTTTTAGTTGAATTGTATCATCATCTAGATTTGGTTTGCGATCGATGTCTTCAGTCTTGCTTGTACCCATTGTATCAGTCTCGCCAGGTACGTCCATCGGATCAGTTCCTGGTGTCATATTAAATGGATCCGTTGTATTTTGAAAGCCTGTCGTGCCACCTACGTCCATTGGATCTGTTCCAGTGCCAGTTTCTAATCCAGTCCCCATTGTGCTTGCTGGGCTAACAGTATCTTGTGTATCCATTGTATCTTCTGTTGTTTCTGGCTGACGATAGCCTTTTACTGTGATGACAAATTTTCCATCAGAAATATCTCCTCTATATTGATATAAAGGATCATTTTCTGGTGTAGCCGTCTCAGAATCATAGGTATCAAAAGAAAAAGTATCTTTTATTTTTTCCCATAAAGAACGGTCTTCTTCACCATCCATCCGATTTTCATCTGTTTCAACATCTATACCAGACAATCCGTCAAATCCTAGTCTAGATGCTGCTTCATCAGTAGTATAAATAACGATATCATCTCGTTCATACCCTTCGTTACGCAACCGTTCAATTACTGATAATGCTTCTTCCCTCGTACTATAGCTTCCGATGACCGTTAAATTTTTCTCTTCCATGTAAATTCCTCCTAGCAAATAGATTTATGATTGGTATATTGTTACTTATAAATTTATTCTATAGGAGACGATTGTTTTCTACAAATATTTAGATTGGAATTTGATTAAAACAATTTAATTGAAATTTGAAAACATTTATGTTAATGAAAGTCATATTCTAATAAAATGTCATTTGTTTCTATATGAATTTTTATGAAAAGTTTCATATAATTTCCACTCGTTGTGATGGTTTAATTTATCCAATCCATCAATAAGCAAACAACTTATATAAAAAAGGATTAATTCTCAATATAATTGCTCCTACCATAGAATAAATCTTCATGTAAAGTAATGAAGTACCAACTATTTCTAATACTTCTTTAAGAATTATCCCAACAATATCGTTAGACAAACCATTATTGAATAAATGGAGAGCCAATCGATTCTGAAAAAATGTTTTCTAATTTTTCGGAAATAAAAGAAAGAGCCTCCTGCCATTAGAACGAACCAAATTCATTTCATTGCTCATGAAGTAACCACATAGCTAAAAAGAGGATAAATCAATTAAAAGATCAAAAGAATGACTGCACTAATAAAAAATAACTAAAAATGTATCTTCTTACTTCATATCTTTTAACTAGTACTTTTAAAAGACAGTTAAAAATTTGCTTCCTAAGATCAAGACAAACTGTCTATCTTCATTTGATGAAATGCGGTAAAATATAGAAAATGAACACTATTGGAGGGAATTTGTAATGGACAGCAAAACTAGAAAACAACTGCAAGAAAAGTTAAAGCAACGTACACACTTGCTCCCTTCCGTCTTTCAACAGTTTTTAGAAGAAAATCGTTCTTCCCTTTCATTAGGCAGTCGCTATGAATACGCAAAAGATTTTCATCTGTTTACTGATTATTTGAGAAAAGTATTTTCTGAAGAAGTGGATGATCAGCTGATTATCCATTTAGAAAAACAAGATTATCAGAATTTCTTAGCTAAAATCTATCGACATACTCGTTCGTTCCAAACTACAGCGAACCAAGAAACGGAGCAATTGTTTGAAAATAGCTATTACGGGATTTCAAGGAAGCAATATTCATTAAATCATTTTTTACGATTTTTGTATCAAAAAGGACTGATTGAAGAAGAGATTTCTCTTTTGGGTACAAGTTTACCGGAAACAACCAAAGCAGCTCCGCGATATATCGATGCAGAACTTTTCAAAGATTTTGAGCATTTGTTTATCCCGATTGAAGGCTTTCGAACAAGCAGAGAAGCTAGCTTTGAAGAAAAGAATCGACCGAGGAACCTTGCAATTACTGCCATTCTTCTGTATTGCGGATTAAAGATCCATGAAGTAGTAGAACTTAAACGTAAAGATGTATCTTTGACCAAGCAGATTCTTAATCTGAATAGAAAAGAAAACAGACTGAATAAAGTACCAATACCAAAAGAAGCGATGCCGTTTCTGGAGAACTATTTTAAGTTAACAGCACAAAATACGGACGAAGATTCTTTTGTTTTTCGTTCCTCACATGATCAGCAAATTTCTCCTCGGACTATTCGCCAAATTTTGAGCAAAATTACAGTATATAAAAACGTATCGCCAGAACTATGCAGAAAAACATATCGTTATTATGCAGAACTATATTTATATGATGCTGACGCGGTAAATTATTTATGTGGTAATCGATACCTCTCATCCCATTTTTTTCAAGATATCTGGGAAAAGATGGTTGATTTTTCTTATCACGAATTAGCGGCATTCGTTCAGGTTTCTTCCATATAAAACAAATGTATGATCTTTTTTTCACAATAAACTATGTTATTATATAAAGGATTATGTTACGATTATCTTGAATTTGTATATTACTTAACAAAAGATAATGGAGTGTGAATGATGGAGACCATAACGTATTCCCCTTTGAACTTATTTACGAATTTTCAAGAAGCTGCAGCTAACTTTTCCGAGACCCCGATTATCTTTGATGAGCCACTTTCAGCTTTCCCAGAATTAGGACTTGAAACAACTTACAAAAAATGCTGCGAAAGTGTGTTGAAACGGGCTTATCAATTGGCTCATCTTGGAGTGAAATCCAAAGACAAAGTTATTATTTATAAGAGTTCCGCTTTTGACACATACCTTCTAGCTGTTTCTGTGTCTTACCTTGGTGCAGTGCCTGTCATGACTTCTTATCATCTACCAACAACAACAATGGAAGTATTTATCGATCGTTTAGAAGACCCTTTCATTTTATTTGATGATGAGACAAAAAAGCGAGTGAGAGAAATTTCAAATGGAACAAAATCAAAACAGATTCCTATTCTTTATTTAATGGAACAACCTGCTTTGTCTGTTTCTCAATCATTTTTAGACAAAAATGAAATTTCTTATATGACCCATACTTCTGGTACAACTGGTATCCCTAAACTTATTTGTCATTCTGCTCATTCTATGGGATGGCGGACGAAATGGCAAAAAACAGTTTTCACAAAAATTTCGGAAAAGAAATTAATCGCTTTTCACATCTCTCCAGTGCATTCCAGATTCAATATTGGTATCTCTTCTTTGATGTCCATGGGATTTCCTATGATGCCTTTAGCAAACGCACAAAGTTCAAAAGTTGTTCATATGTTGGAAGCTCACCGGCCAATTGCACTAGAGACCCATCCGAATAACTTTGTTCAGTGGCATTTTACTGCTAAGGAGCATCCAGAAGCTTTTTCGGGTATCCGATACTATCACTCCACTTTTGATGCTATAAACAACCAGACAATGAAGACATTTTTGCGAACGTCGATGGCACAGGATGCGGTATTTCTTCAAGTATATGGCCAAAGTGAATGCGGACCAATGATTCTTAAGGCTCATACACTAGAGAGTTTGAAAACAAGTGATGCAAGAGATATGGGCGTTGGACTGGAAGACATGACAAGCGCTAGGATTACAGATTCAGTTGGGAATGTCCTACCTGAAAACACAGATGGTCATATACAATTACTGTCTAAAGGACGGGCTTTGACTTATTACAAGGAAGATGCACGGTTCCAGGAAAATGTTTATGGCGATTGGTGGGATAGCGGAGATTACGGTTTTATGGATAAGCATGGCCACCTATTTTTGAAAGATCGGCAAGTGGATTTGATCGAAACGATCAATAGTACATTAGCTATTGAAGACTTTTTATTAGATTCGTTAGATTTTTTGGCAGAAGTAGTGATTGTAAGGGATAAAAATCATTCTCCACAACCGATTATTGCTTTAGCTCCTGATAAAGAAATGGATTGGAATCGATGGTGGGAGCAAGTCCATGAACTTCCTCGCTTGAACGTCCCTATCATCCGTGATTTTGATGCAATCCCGCGAACAGCTACGATGAAAGTGCAACGGCTTCAAATCGAGAAAGAATTAAAATCACAAAAGTCCTAACTATTTAAGGAAAGAAAGATCCATTTTGATCTTTCTTTTCTTTTTGTTTTTTTAAATTGGATGAGATAAAAATATGCCAATTGGCTGTTTTTCTTTTTTGAAAATTTCGTTATACTCTTATTCATGGAGGAAAATGTTATGAAAAGAATCTTGACAATTGGCGGTTCTGATCCATTTGCTGGTGGAGGAATCCAAACAGATTTAAAAACTTTTGAGAATTTTGGTCTATTCGGACTAAGCGCCTTGACTTCTATAGGGGCACTAGATATTAATGAGCGATTTATGCTGGAATCTATATCTTTGGAATTGCTTAAACGACAGTTAGTTTCGATTGATAAAATGACTTCATTAGATGGTATCAAAATTGGGTTATTGAATTCAAGTGAAGCAATCATGGTTGTTCGAGACTTCATAAAAACAAAACAAAATATCCCAATCATTTTAGACCCTGTTTTGGCATTCAAAGAAACTGAAGCTGTGATCAATCAATTGTATATTTCGCAGCTCATCGAAGAACTTTTTCCACTTGTTACGATGATTACGCCTAATTTGGCAGAAGCTGCTTTACTTTCTGGTCAAGCTCTTCCCTCTTCGTTAACAGAAATGATCCATCTCGCTAAAGAACTCACTGCTTCAGGAACAAAAAACATTGTGATCAAAGGCGGCACAAGGATGGCTGGAGATGAAGCTGTGGATCTTCTCTATTCAATTGATCATTATGAGGTATTTTCTCATAAAAAAATCGACACTACAACAGTAAACGGGGCCGGTTGTGCCTTTTCTTCTGCAATAACAGCGAATCTTGTGTTAGGGGCAGATTTTACCAAAGCAGTAGCAGAAAGTAAAAAATTTGTTGCCCATTGTATTTCTAATGGCGTGCTGATGAACGATCATACCGGAAGCGTCTGGTCTGGCGGTATTCAAAAAGGAGGAATGAGAAATGAAAACTAAGCAATTAACGATCTATGCTATGCTGATTGCGTTGACAGTTGCCCTTTCATTAACAATTTTGATCCCTGTACCGGCTACGAATGGATTTGTGACATTATGCGAGGCCGGGATCTATACCGCTGCTTTTCTTTATGGTCCAACGGGTGGATTAGTTGTTGGTGCTTCCAGTGGTCTATTGATCGATTTGATTTCAGGATATCCGCAGTGGGCAGTTTTTTCATTAGTGATCCACGGGTTACAAGGATATGTTGCTGGTTCTTTCAGCAAATCTTCTACTCGTATGTGGGGATTAGGGCTTTTATTAGGAAGCTTAGTTATGATCCTCGGCTATGGTATCGCCGGTTGGATTTTATATGATTGGCCGGCTGGAGTGGCTTCTATACCAGGAAACATCTTCCAAAATCTGATTGGAATGGGACTTGCCTTTCCTATAACTGCAAGTCTTCAACGTATTCAAGCACGGAAGCAATATTAATTGAAAAAGAAGGTTTTAGAAAATGAAGTTGTCAGAAAAAGAATTAAAAGACCAATTGACTGAAATAGTTAATGACATATTGGCTGAGGCACACTTGAAAAAAGGTGATCTTTTTGTTTTAGGATGCAGCACAAGCGAAGTCGTTGGAGGACATATTGGAAAAAATTCCAGTGCGGAAGTTGGTCAATGGATCATCCGTACGTTAAAAGAGTTGTTGGATCCTAAAGAAATTGCGCTAGCTGTCCAAGGTTGTGAACATTTGAACCGAGCATTAGTAGTAGAACGAACAGTGGCAGAAGCAAAAAATTTCGAAATTGTCTCTGTTGTTCCTGCACTACATGCTGGAGGTGCTTGTTCTGTTGCTGCTTTTGACCAGTTCAATGATCCTGTCGAAGTGGAACACGTAGTTGGACAAGCCGGTATCGATATCGGTGACACATCAATCGGTATGCATATCAAACATGTCCAAGTACCTGTCAGACCTCGTTTGAAAACCCTTGGACAAGCTCACGTGACAGCCCTTCGCTCTCGTCCTAAATATATCGGTGGTCCTAGAGCGAATTATTGAAATGAGTAATTGACAGAGCAATCTGAAAAACTTCCTCGCAAAGTCCAACTAATGAACTTTAACGAGGAAGTTTTACTTGTTTGTTTTATATAATCGAGCTTCATAAGGTGCTAGTATGCCTTTAGCTTCAAATTCTCCGCTAGAGGAATTTGACAAGAGTAATGTCCAGGACTGATCTGCTTCTTTTGGAAGTTCATAGTCAGCAAGTGATTCTGTTAAGTTTACCATAATAAGATATTGTTCATCTTCTAAATATCTTTCATAGACATAAAGTTGTGGATGTTCATGAAGATATTCTTTATAAGAACCGTATATCAGACCTTTATTGGTTTGTCTAATGCGGATCATGTTCTTATAGAATTGCAGGACCGACTCTGGTTCATATTCTTGTTGTTCTACATTGATCGTTTTGGTATTTGGATTAGTGATCAGCCAAGGTTCATGTGTAGAAAAACCAGCATATTGTTCCGAAGTCCATTGCATGGGTGTCCTGCTGTTGTCTCTCGTTGTTTCACGAATGATATCCAATGCTTCTTCTCTTGTCTTACCTTCCGCAAGCAGCCTTTTATAAAGTCTTTTCGAATCTACTGCATCAACTTGATCGATCGATTCAAAGGGCATATTCGTCATTCCGATTTCCTGTCCTTGATAAATAAATGGCGTACCTTGCAAAAAGAAATACATCATAGCGATTGCTTTTGCAGACATAGCCCAAAACTCGGGACGAGTATCTCCAAACACTGAAACGGCACGAGGAACATCATGGTTTTCCATATATAAAGCGTTCCATCCGATACCATCCAATGAAGTTTGCCAAGCGCTTAATGCATGTTTCAATTTAAGGACATCTAATTGCCCTTCTTTTTCTTGCTGCCAGATATGGATATGATCAAATTCGAATATCATATCGAAATAACCGTCTTTCCCTACCCATTGTGGTCCTTCTTCTGCAGTGACACCACTTGCTTCTCCGACAGTCATGATATCGTACTCTTCAAAAACATGTTTCAAATCGGTCAAATGTTCTTCGATTCCTGAGACATTTTGAAAGGGTGAGAAAGGGTTCTCTGTGGCTTTTACTGAATATTCATCTTTTTTTACATGAGAAATCGCATCTAAACGAAATCCATCTATCCCTTTATCCAACCACCATCGGATCATATTGAATAGTTCTTCTTTCAATTTCTCGCTTTCCCAATTTAAGTCTGGTTGTTCTTTTGCAAAAACATGCAGATAATACTGTCCAGTTTCATGAGAATACTCCCAAGCAGAACCGCCGAAAATCGATGTCCAATTATTCGGTTCTTTGCCATCTACCCCGTCGACCCAAATGTAATAATCGCGATACGGGCTTTCTTTAGATTTTTTCGATTCTTCAAACCATTGATGCTGATCCGAACTATGGTTGATGACAAGATCCATAATCACTTTGATCCCTAATTCATGTGCTTCTTTTAGCAATAAATCAAAATCTTCCATCGTTCCGAATCTCTCTTCTATATCTTGATAGTCACTTACGTCATAACCATTATCGACAAATGGAGATTGATAGATCGGATTGATCCAGATAAATCCGATACCAAGATCTTTCAAATAATTAAGTTTTTCACGGATCCCATTGATGTCTCCTTGACCATCGCCGTTGCTATCTTTGAAACTAGCAGGATAGATTTGATAGCCTACTGCTTCTTTCCACCATTTTTGTTCTTGTATCATATCGTTTCACTCCTTTAACGGTCCCTCTTGATTATAACCGATTCTATTTTAGAAGTATCCTTGTTACCGGTAACTAGAAACGAAAAGCTCAACGAATCTGCTAAGTGCGTTCGTTGAGCTTTATTTTATCATAGATAGCGGGCAATCAGTTGAATCATTTGCTTGGGAAATTCATTCAAGTCAGTAATATCTACAAAACGACTTTCACCGTAGATTGACTTGATTTCTTCTTTGTCTTGGCCAATAGCTGCGGAGACAAATAAGATTCCTTGACGCTCATATTCTTTCAAAACAGACTGGATATCTTCTTTTGCTTTTTTGCCTGTATAATCCGGCAACGCTTTTGGCTGACCGTCACTAATATTAAGCAACAGTTTGGTTGTTGCGGATTGTCTGTTTAATTTTTCTGCTGCTAAACGAAGTGCCGCACCATCACGATTGTTTTGCCTTGGTTTCATAGTGACTAATTTTTCATTTAACCATTGAAATCCGTCTTCAAATTCTTTATAAGAAAACAAAGAAGTCTTTTCTCTTGACGAACGGTCTGCTGTATCTCCGTAAATCAACAATGGGATATCGACTTTCTTAGAAAATTCGGCAATGGCAATCGCTGCTTTTTTTGCCGCTTCGATCCGATCATCCCGTATCATTGACCCAGATTCATCGATCCGTACAGCTACCGCTAAAGAAGGTTGCTCATGTGGCGGGTTCTTTTTGTCAAAATTTCTCAAATCACCATATGCTACTTTGCTTGCATTGAACCGCTGACCTTCGTATTTTCCTTTTTGGTACGTCTCTGTTTGTTCATTATCCAGTAACTCTAAAATTTGCCGGCTAAGTGATTCTACTATTGGCATTACTTGCATGTGTAGCTCACGTGCTTCCGGCGTTTTTCCTTGGAAAGCTGGTCGGTGAACGATGAGACCTTCTTTTTCATGAATCGTTTCCTTCATGATTTGTCGCGCTTCTTTATTCAGTTGCTTCTTGATTTCCTTATCATGTGCTTCCATGTCAGAAGCAGACATTTCTTGAAAATCATCTCCTGTTTGTTGTTCTTTTTGATTTTTTCCTTCGATATCGCTACTGCGTTCTTTTTGCATTTGAGGAGGAATCTCGTTTTTTTCTATTGTTTCTTCTTGTTTCTCTTCTCCTTCATTTGGTTCTTCAGCAGACAACGATTTCTTTTCATCTAAGCGCAGAATTTCTTCAGCATTTTCAGTGATGTTTCGTTCATTTGCTTCTTCGGCGCTAATGGTTCTTCCTTTTGTATGCTCAGATTGAGGATGACCCCATTTTTCTTTTCTCAATATGTCCTGAAGTTCCAGTAGCAATCCACTGTCAGACAAAGCTTGTTCAAGAATTGCCAATTCATCTGGATCAGTGGATAATTTATACAAAACTTTTGGATAAATCGACTGGAGTAAATCTTGTCCTTGCTTATAGGTATTTGCCCAATAAAAATAAGAACGCATTCCTGCTACACCTTTGATGGCGTTAGCTCTTGCAGTTTCATCCAACAAACGGATAATCTCTGCCATCTTTAAGAGAAGTTCTTGTTTTTGGATCATAGTTTTCGCCATCGCACGTTCTGCCATGACTTCTAAGGCAGGAAGATCCATTTTTTCCGCATGTTGCATCCGATCTCTTAAAGATTCATTTAATGGGCGATTTCCTTGGTAATTTCGATTTGTAGTGATCACAATGACGCAATCTGGATGGCGACGAATGATTCCTGTCGGTAAATTCAACATCCCATTTGGTTCGAGCGCTGAGTTAAGTGCCACAAGAACAGAGGCATCTCGGATGACAGTCGGCTCTTGAATCTCTAATAAATATCCTTTTTCAATCGCTCGAACGATTTCAGAAGGGTAATAGCTGTAATGGATTGCATCTGGATAATCAGCTTCGATCCTTTGAACTAGCTCTGCTAATTTTTCTTTAGCAGAAAAAGGATCAATGCCGTAATGGTTCTGGATCAGTGTCAGTACAGCTTCAAGTGTATCTGTTTGGTAAATAGCTTCTAGTAATTCTTGGTCTTGTTCCTTATTAGAATCTACTACAGGTAATAAGGCTCCGAAAACATCTGATTTGTCCATATCTGCAAAACAGGTCACTTTTGTATAGGGAAGTTGCAGATCAGCAGATAGTGCTTTGGCTAATTGTGTCTTCCCCGACCCGGCATCTCCTTCCAAAAGTACGTTACTGATTTTCATTTCAGGATCTTGCCAATTCCCTTTGATTTCGGAGGCGATCCGCCATTCTTCTGCACTTGTCCGATGGCTTTTCGGTTTCTTCCAGATCATTTGCTTTTCTAGCCGTGAAAAGGTTCGGTTTTCTGTTAGTGAGAAATTCTCCATGCTTCTCTTCCCCTTTTGATCATCTCTGTCTATTAATATCCTAGCTCATCTAAAAGACGTTTTAAAATACGGAATCGTTCCCCAATCAGTTCTCCGTCTTTTTGTAGTGTATCGTAATACAAAATGATGTCTTCATCGATCTTTGGATTTTTGGTATCTACTTCTACCGTCATTCGGTTCCCTTGCAATCCAATGATGTCTACGACTGGATTTTCTGGATCATAAAATTTTTCATAACGATAAGCATCTTGGAAGTATAAACTTCCTTGCGCAGCTAAGATCGCTAAGTCTAAAATACGTGTGATTGGTAATTCTTCCGACTGTCGTGACCATTTTTCTCCAGTATGTCGCCATACCTTGCCTGAGATATCGACTTTTCCACGATCATTCCACTGAGCAAGGCCCAGTGAAAGCCCTTTTGCATCCGTATTTAATGCATTTCTTCCATCAACTTTATCATAGTCTTCTACAACGATTACTGGTTTATGTTTTAAATTTGTTGGTATTTCCATTATTTTAACTCCTCATCCTTTTATTTTTAGTAAATAAGTAAATTAGTAGTTTACTCATTTACTAAACTATATGCGACATTATAGAGGATTGAAGTGAGGATTGCAAAGAAAAAGAGCTTCGTTGATAGAAATAAAAACACCATCTCGTTCTTTTACACGCTCATTAGTAACATGTAGAAAGTCCAAGATGATGTTGGAATATTTTTGGTATGTTTTTTGAATAAAAGGAATTATTGCGCTGAAATGGCAATGCCGATGGCTTTTTCACCTAAATGTGTACCAATGACTGGTCCGAAATGACCAATTTCGATTTCTGCATTTGGATATTTTTTCTGCAATTTCTCTTTCTCCGCAATCGCTACTTCTAAATTATTTGCATGTATCACGTAAAGTTTGACTGGCGGTTGTATTTCGTTATTTCTTCTACCAATAATTTCTTCAGCTCGAGCAAATGCTTTTTTACTTGAACGGATTTTTTCGAATAAAACAATTTTCCCTTCAGAAAATGTCAGGATCGGTTTGATTTTTAATAAGCTGCCAATCAGCGCTGCACCATTTGTCAAACGTCCTCCTCGTACTAAATTGTTCAAATCATCTACAATCAGATAAGCGTAGGTATTATCTCGGATTCGATCGACATGTGCAAGTATTTCATCAAGGGACTGACCTTCATCATTTAAGTCTAAGGCAGCTTCTACCATGTGTCCCATCGGCATACTAGTGATCTTAGAGTCATAAGGAATGACCGTTACTCCGCTGATGTCATCTTTCATCGCAAATAATGTGTTGACAAAGCCAGAAATACCTGAAGAAAGATGGATACTTAAAATCGTGTCATACCCTTTCTCTTTCAATTCCTCATATAAACCCAAAACTTCCCCTACGACAGGTTGTGAAGTAGTAGGAAAATCTTTACTGTTTTTTAAAAGTCCATAATATTCATCCGCTTCGATATCGATTCCTTCGTTATAAATTTTCCCATCCATAATCAAAGGGATTGGAATAACGAATAAGTCGGGATGGTTCTTGATACGTTCCGGCAGATATGCCGAACTATCTGTAACTACTGCAAGTTTCATGTGTTTAATTTCCTCGTTTCAAAGAATTTTTCCAGACCTTATAACTATATCATAAGTAAGATTAGATATGAAACTAAAATTGGAAAATAGAAAAACGACAAGCGTAATCATACGAGTTGCCGTTTTTCAAGTGACAGCAAAAAACGATTAGTTAACCTATTCTTTGCTTCTACTATGATGTTTAACATTTTTCAACATTCGAAACCCATTTTTTCCGAATTGAGAAAATAAAAATACTAAGCCGCCAATACTTCCTACAGCCACACAATAAATCATTGCATAGCTTTTTGGTTCCATTGACAATCGCTGATTCAGCAAAAAGAAAACGGCAAAACATACTGCAAGCATAATCAGGGTGGAGCGGAAAGTTTTTAAGAAAAAATTGCTGATCTTTGCTAAAGGTGCTATTCGGTATTCTTTGCACATAAAGTGATAGCCGCGAACAAAGACAATACCGAATGCTAAGCCATTTGATAAGCTCATCCCGTATCCGCCAACTAATCCTAATCCGATTACTTGGAAGATGACTTTCAGGATAATTGCTTCTACAGTTAATCGGATCGCAAAACGATGGTGATTCAAAGATTGAAGCATCGTAGATAGGATCGTGAATAAAGAGAAAAACAAAGAAGCTAGCAAAGCCATTTGGAAATATCCGACACTTTCAGGATCATAGCCAAAAAACAATGTGTATAGTGGTCCAGCTAATAAAGACATTCCAGTCAATGAAGGAAGAAGAATCAATAACGCAATCGAAAAACTATCTCCTACTGTTTTTTCGATTTGTATCCGATCTTTTTTCTTCATCGTGCTTAATATTGGCAAGCTGCTTATAGCTACTGTTCCTACCATGGAGATCAGGATCAATGTCAATTTATTTGGATTGACAGAAGCACGGCTGAATAAGAATTCCAGTTGCTGATCTGCGATCTCTGGACGGAAAAAGTGAAGCAGTGGTTTCATCGTTACTTGGTCGATCATTTGAACGATAGTAATGACTGAGCCGACAAAAATAAACGGTAGTGTTTCCCGAATGATAGAGACAGAGGCAGATCGGTTTTCTCTTTCGAAATAACGGCTGGAAATCAAAAAATCTTTAAGTTCGAAGAAGTCTTTTCTGCGTCCGACGATATACATATGGATAATCGCAGCTAACCCACCGAAGAAAGAAGCGACTGTACTGATCAATACAGCTTCTAATATGGTTCCGTCAGTCAATACGCGCAAGTAATAAGTACCAGCCAAGATAACGATCACTCGCACAGCCTGTTCGATAATCAAAGAAGTTCCATAAGGCCGCAGATCATTTTTTCCTTGGAAATATCCTCTCATTGCACTAAGAATTGGGATAGCAATCAAAGATGGGCATAAACTTCGGATAGCTAGTATCCCATTATTAACGTTAGCAATCGGACTGATTCCGGCTAGTAAAGGAGCAAATAAATACATCAGTGCAGCAGAGGCAATACCGATGACAAACATGATATTGATCGTACTTCTAAAAATCAGCCGACAAGCAGCGTTATCTCCTTCTTTTGTGGCTACAGCTACTTTTTTTGCAATCGCATTTGGAAATCCGACTGTACCAAGCATCAGGAACAATCCATAAGGAAGATAGCCAACATTATACAATGTCGTAGCAAGCATACCATCTTGATTGTTCCCCATCATACTTAGCCAGGGAATCAAATAGACTACCCCTAAAACTTTACATAGAAGATTAGCAAAGGTTAGCCAAAATGTTCCTTGCATCAATTTTTTATTCATTTAAATTCCCTCAACTATTCTTTCATAAAATAAACATCTTCCCTATTATAGCAAAAAATCATAGAAGGACAAATCCCTCTCTAATTCCTAAAATAAAAAAGAGCTTGCATCATAAGCCAACACTAATCTTTTTTATCCCTACGAATAAACTTGCATCCAGAATTGACTGTTGCAAATGCAGTTCGGATAGATCAGTTTGAACAACTTATGTCGCAATCTCTGTTTTTAATAAAATAAAACAGTTTAAAGCATAGACAGCAAAAAGACAGACGCAAGTCCTGTCAAAACTGACAACGCCATCGAACGTGTTTTGTAAGCCACGCCTGCTACTAGAATCATTGCAGCTATTTTGATATTCCAAGCAATATCCAGATGTTCGTGAGTAATGAAAACATCTTTAAAAGCTAACGCCGCAAATAATGCCACCGGTACATATTTCATCCAGTCACTGAACCAGGATGGCACTTTTCGATGAGTAAAATAAAGCATCGGGAACAAGCGCGGGATATATGCCACGATGAACAGACAAGCAACTAAAAGTAGCAAATATAGTTTAGTCATGGTGATTGGCCTCCTGTTCCGGGAAGTTGAAGAGCGGCTCATTGACATCTTTACCGCGGTCTCTTAGTTTCTTAGCTTTTTCTTTTTTGAATGCCTTCTCCAGCATAAATCCGGCAAATGAAGCAATGACTGTTGCTGCAATCAATCCGAAAGTATTTTGGAATAATACCATGAATACGACCCCTAATACGCCTGAGAATAAACCTGTAAAGATCAGTAGTGCGCTTTTCATCTGCATGATAAACATGAAAATGAACATGGCCGTCAAAGCAAAATGGACAAGGTCAGCATCTACTCGAATCACCGAGCCGAAAAAATTACCGATCATATTGCTACCGGCCCATGCAGTCATTGAGAACCAATTGACATATAAAGCCTTTCTTTTATTCCAGGAAGGGTCAGTTGAAAACTTTAAGTAGTTCACCGCATAGTTTTCATCATTCAGTGATTGAGAAAAGACAGCCAAAAACGTCCGCTTTTCTTTTTTCATAAAACCGGCAAGACTTGCTCCTAATAATGTATAGCGTAATTCTAAAAAGAAAACCATCAATAATGTCGTTGCAAATGATGCTTGCGTCGTAAGCATAGATGCAACTAAAAACTGCGCGCCACCGGAAAAGACCAGAATCGATAACAGTCCTGATAAGAGAGGATCAAATCCAACTTTTTGCAACAATACTCCGCAAGCTAATCCTACTGGTATATAGCTTATACAAAGTGGCATCACTGCATGCAAAGCTTGAAGCCATGGCGCACTTTTCTTTTTGTTCATTAAAATATCTCCTTTAATTACAACAAATAAACAGCGGACTCATTGTAACATAAATTCGCTAAATTGTAGCCGTTTTATTTAAAAACAAGATTATATTTTTCTCATTTTTGCTTCAATTCATGAATAAACGTTTTATTTACGAGAATAATTTGGGTCATATTTATCTGTTTCAATGTATATATACATCTTCTTGTCAGGAAGAGACTGACGCATATTTTTTTCAATATCATTGATGACCGAGTAAGCTTCATTCTCTTTGTTACCAACGATATCTGCTTTTGCTGCAACTAAAATCTCCGTTGGACTTAAATGAACTGTTTTGATATCAATTAGCCGACTGATTTCAGGTCGTTCAAAGGCTAACTTGATTTTTGACAAATCGCTTGCTGTCACGCTTTCACCGATGATCAGACTATAAAATTCTTTTGCTAGGAAAATGGCGGCTCCCATCAGCAAGAAACCGATCAGCAATCCGCTGATCGCATCAAATGCAGCAATCCCGGTTGCATAAGTCAATATTGTTCCTGCTAAAGCCAAGACCAAACCGATTACAGCACACAAGTCTTCCGTAAAAATAATCAGTATTTCACTGTGTCGACTTTCGCGCAAAAAGCGCATCGTGGAAAGTTTTTCAGTATTCAATTCTTTGATTTCTTTCATTGCCACGCGTAACGAACTTCCTTCGATTACCAAACCAAATAACAGTATTGCTATAACAATGATCGGATTACCCACTTCATGGGATGGATGCGTCAACTTTTCAAAAGCTTCCATCACCCCAAGTGCCCCACCGCCGAAGAAAAGCATCATTGCGACGATTGTACTGAAAAAGTATTTTGCTCGTCCTTCACCAAATTGATGCAACTCGCTCTGTCCTTTATTGGCTTGTTTATCACCGAATAACAGCAAAATCTGATTGCTGCAATCAACGATACTGTGGATGCTTTCGTTTAGCATGGCGGCACTGCCACTGATTGCATAGCCGACAAATTTGCTGATAGCCACTAGAATATTAGCCCCTAGAGCAGCAATTACGGAAAACATTCCGCTTTTTTTAAAATTTTCCATGTTATTTTCCTTCTTTCATCAACTGAACTCACTGAATTATGGCAATATTCGCCCTTTAACAGTTTTTTATGAAACTTATAGTTTAGACAAATTGAAAATGACCGATTGTCCATCATTCAATTTGATCTCTTTGGCACCAGTAGTAGCACTTTTCCCGTCCACAGTAAACATCCAATAGAGTTGATTTTTCTCATCCTGTGAGTGCCCTTCAAGCGAAGTGATGAAGCCGTTATCTTCTTCGACTTCAAAATTTCGTTTCAAAATACTCAGTAAATCATCGCCTTTTTTGAAGACCACTTCTTTTTCCGAAAAGTTTTGACCATTTTCTTGTAACGTGATTGTTGCTTTTTGCGATGTTTTTACTTCCTCCTTTTGGTTGGAAGCCGATTGTGTATAGGTTGTACTGCAACTTGTCAAAATGAGTATACTGACACTCATTGCAAGCAAACTATAAATTATTTTTTTCATTTTTTCCTCCTGAATGATTGTAAAAACGTTTGACGACTGGCAGAAAAACAAGAAAGAACACAACATTGCCTATACTGTGCATCAAATCAAACGACACCCCTTGAAGGTAATAGATCCAAGGTTGAGGCAAACGATATAACAGCGTATCAAAAACGGTCATACCTATTCCGTAAACCATGCCCGCCAGAAAAAAACAGACTCCCTTTAACCATAGATTCCTTTGCACTGTTTTTCTCAAGCAGACGATTGAAAACAAACTCAGAACAACAGTATAGCTGATCCATTGGCCGATGACCCATGGTCCAACACCAAAATAAAAACTGCTGATTGCAATAGAAAGACTCATGACAATTAACGCATCTTTTAAGCTTAAGTAAAGTACTATAAATAAAAAAATAGCAGTCATTGGCTGGAAATTCGGAATAAATTGAAAAGCGATCCTACCTGCTACACAAGCAGCAGACAATAAGCTAAGCTGTGCTATTTTATTTGTGGACATTCCTAATGAAATCCCTCCTTCATCAGCAAGTTATTCACGTTCATTTAGTACATACAGAAAAGACTTGTGACAATTATTCTGGATAACTGCCGCAAGTCCTTTGGAACAGAATTATCTGAATGACATCTGGTAATCCAACTTATCCAATCAGGACTTTCTCACCATTAATGGGACCAAGAATTCGTAATTGATAAAGAAATCAATGACAGATCGTGGGTAGTCTCCAGATGAGATCGACAAGACTGTTTGATCTTTTTCGTTTGTTGTTATCGTTAAAGACTGTCCTTTATCTAATCGTACTTGATAAGTAGTTTCGTTGATCTTTTCCATATCGTAGGATGGATTTTTCATTGCCACGATAAAAATATCATCCAATACTTCATTCGTCAATTCAAATTCGCTCTGAAGATTCAAACGAAGTGGCTTCGTATTGTCTAGTAATGTCTGATTAACGGTAAAACCAAGTGTTCTTGCATGGGCTAATAATTGATTCAATTTGTGATTGAATATCGTGATCTGCCCTGCAGAGAATACTCGATCCACTGACCAGTGTCGGATCAAAGAAAGCACCCGGTCATCTTGGACATTGATTTCCATTGTCTCTGGTGATACGTTTAGGAGACTCATCGATTCCACTTGGTATCGTTGATCGATGGTCGGTAATACAAAGGAAAAGACTAATTCGTTTTGTCCATTCAACGTATAATTGATCGAAAAATGTCTTGTTTTCCATGTGTCATAAGCTGAATTTGACCGTTCCAGACCAATATCATTCAACGGTTTCAGTAATTCATACGTGAAGTATTCGATCAGGCTTGTCTTTCCGATCGTGGAGATTGGTTCTTCATTCAATATAAAACGATCATATGATTCTAATAATTGTGGAAAATCTGATTCGATCAAATCTTTTCTCATACGTAAATCCGCTAATTCTGCTTCCGCTGTTTCAATCAAACTGACGATATCTTGATGATCTTGCTCTTTTCCTTCTAAATACCCGGGATTTTCAGTTATTTCGTAAGCATGGGTGTTTTCTGCAGTATTCGTATTCGTCGGAGTTACTTTTTCTTTTTCGTGTATTTTTGTTTCCTCTAGCATAGGGATTTCTTCTGTGTCATCCAGAGGATTACTTGTTTGTTCTTCCAATGAAGTGTTCGTTTCTTCATGATCTTCTGTTTGTTCTTCATTTTTTGTCCATTCTGCTTCATCGTGTTCATTCATACTCGGAACCTCCTTCATTAGATTGATTATTAGGATTCTCATTGCCAAGATAATTCATCAAGAATTCATGGATTGCTTGACCGAATCCCTCTTTGCTACCGAAATAGCGTCTGATTTGCCTTTGTTCTTTTTCTACGATGGCTGCACGAAGCTGGTCCGCTCTTGCTTCTTGCTTCAATGCTTCTTTTTGCTGCTGGATTGTTTCAGGCGTCTCAATATAAGGAAGCCAGCCTAATTTTTCATTAGATAGTACTTGCTTCTTCTTCTCTAATTCTTGAATTTCTTCCTCGATTTTTTTACGATTCAAGAATCCTTTATTGTCGTTCAAATCAGTCATTTGTCGATTGATTTCTTTTATTTGTTCATCTAAACGTTCAATTTCTGTCTGAGCAGTGATCACCTTTGCGTCTAGCTCATTGATTTTTTTGTCATAGTCCGTTGACTCCGGTTGGGAATATTTCTCCCACTCTTCATCGATCTTAGGCAAAACAAAAATTTCTGGCAGACTTGCATCAATACCGACCGTGGGCCGATCATGGTAATAAGTGCCGATTTTGTAATAGCTCATCGTTGGCGAGATGCTTTCTACTTGTTCCATAAAAGGAAATTCCTGTAAAAAACGATCATGGATCTTACGCATCAGCAATTGATCGATCTCGTGATTTTCATTTGAGCTTCTTTTTAATTCTTCATTCAATCGGCCATTGTATAAACGGTAGATCTCAGGGATATCTTCTTCGCGGACAGCTTTTTCAAAAGCCTGTAAGTCTTCTACTAATTGGGAAAGATTCATGCTTGCTTTTTCTTTGATATCGTAAAAAGAAGACGATTCTTGTCCTGTATCCTGATCCGCGTTCGTCTCCTCTAGTTCGTCTGGCTCATAATTTGCATTTGTATCTGGCTCTTTCATACTACTTGCCTCCTCTTACTCATCTGTTTTTCACTTATTAATACTTCAATAGTACCATTTTCTGTAAAAAATTGTTATAAAAAAGAGCGGGCAATGCTCCATAAAACAGGCTGCACCAAAATTTGGTACAGCCTGTTTTTCGATCAACTAGTCTTTCCATCTGATAGGACAGAATCGAATCCAATGACCTTTATCTTATTTTTTATTTACTAGGCAGATCTCTTGTTGTGAAATGAATGCGCTGATGCTCATCACGAGTTAGCTGCGTTTCTTCGTTTAGATAAGTAAACGTCAATTGTTCCAATTCGGGATCTTCAAGCATTCTTTCATAACCGGTAAAAATCGAACGGATATAGTGTTTATATGCGTTTTTCTTTTTCTGTCTTTTTTTCATGTAGCACCTTCCTTATCAAAAACTATCATACCAATGAATAACTATCTAGACAAGTTGGATTAAACCATTTTCTTTGTTTTTTTGAGGAATTTCGCTCTTCCAGTTGACGAATCCTCAAAAAAATGAAAAAATGCTTTAGTACTTAAGGAGGGAACCTAGTGAAAAAAATTGGTTTTGATTCAGAAAAATATATTGAAGAGCAGTCAGCGTATATTTTGGAACGAGTGAACCACTATGACAAATTATATTTAGAATTTGGTGGGAAGCTAGTTGACGACAAGCATGCGAAACGTGTACTTCCAGGATTTGAAGAAGATGCGAAAATCAAATTGCTGCAAAAATTGAAAGATCAAGCTGAAATACTGATTTGCGTCTATGCTGGAGATATTGAACGTAATAAGATCCGTGGTGATTATGGGATTACTTATGATATGGATATCTTGCGGTTAATCGATGAATTACGTGGTTATGGCTTATTAATCAACAGTGTCGTTATCACTCGCTACAGTGGACAGCCTGCCACGAAAGTCTTTATCAATAAACTAGAAAGACGAAACATCAAGGTCTATAAACACTCAGAAATCGAAGACTATCCAGTCAACGTAGAAAAAATCGTCTCAGAAGATGGTTTTGGAAAAAATGAGTATATTGAAACAACTAAACCAATCGTTGTAGTGACAGCTCCTGGCCCAGGAAGTGGAAAGCTCGCTACTTGCTTGAACCAACTGTATCATGAAAGCCAAAAAGGGCATGCAGCTGGTTACTCCAAGTTCGAAACTTTCCCAGTATGGAATGTTCCGTTGAAACATCCGCTGAACATTGCTTATGAAGCAGCCACAGTCGATCTAAAAGATGTCAATATGATCGATTCCTTCCACTTTGATGCCTACAATAAAGTAGCTGTGAACTATAATCGGGATGTTGAGACATTCCCTGTAATCAAACGTATTATTGAAAAAATTACTGGTAAAGAATCTGTTTATCAATCTCCTACTGACATGGGTGTGAATCGTGTAGGATTTGGGATCGTGGATGATACCGTTGTCCAAGAAGCTTCTAAACAAGAAATCATCCGTCGCTATTTCCAAACAGAATGCGACTTCAAAAAAGGATTGATCGACGAAGAAGCAGTTAATCGAATCAAACTGATTATGGAAGAAGTCGGTTTACGTCCTGAAGACCGAAACGTGGTAGTCCCTGCCCATGACTATGCAGATAAGATTCAAGCGCAAAGTCCTACAAAAGATCCTTCTGCTGTGATTGCAATCGAATTACCAGATGAAGTCATCATTACCGGGCGTACAAGTTCATTGATGGATGCGTCAGCGGCAGTTATCTTAAATGCAGTAAAACATTTAGCCCATATCGCAGATGACATTCCTTTATTGTCACCATTAGTTCTTGAAACAATACAAGGATTGAAATCAAAGACACTTCATTCCTCTTTGGATGCACTAAGCATCAATGAAGTCTTGATCGCTTTATCAATCAGTGCAGTAACGAATCCAATCGCTCAAGTTGCTTATGATAAACTAGCTGAACTTGAGGGAGCACAAGCCCACTCTACTGTGATGGTCAATAAAAATGATGAACAAACATTGAAAAAACTAGGAATCGATATTACCTGCGCACCTGTCTACCCTTCCGAAAATCTATATTACCAATAGAAAAAGTTTACTTATAAATGTTGAAAACGAAACTATTAGCTTAATCAATAGTTTCGTTTTTTATAGACTTTACTAAGACGTTACACTTTTTAAACCTTTTATTTTGTTCGCTTTATTTTCTAATGGAAAATGAATGCGTTTCACTCTAAAAAAGTAATGAAAATTTCACTAAAGATTAGTATTTTATTTGCAAAACAGGTAAAATAAAACGGAATTTGGAATAGGAGTGATTATTTGAGTTATTTATTAGGTATTATTGGTTTATTTGTCACATTAGGGCTTGCTTTTTTGATCAGTAGTAACAAAAAAGCAATCAAATTGAAACCACTAATTGTGATGTTCGTTTTGCAGCTTGTTCTTGGTTTCGTATTATTACGTACAACTTTTGGTACAGCGGTTGTTTCTGTATTGGCAAAAATGTTTGATCATCTTCTTGCTTTTGCTGGGCAAGGTGTTGACTTTGTTTTTGCCGGTGTAGCAAATAAAGGAAGTGCACCTTTCTTTCTTTCCGTATTGATGCCAATCGTATTTATTTCTGCTATTATCGGTATTCTACGCTATATCAAGATTCTTCCATTATTTATGAAAGCTGTTGGTCTAGGATTAAGTAAAATCAACGGGATGGGCAAATTGGAATCTTATAATGGAGTAGCTTCTGCTATTTTAGGACAATCGGAAGTTTTTATTTCCATAAAAAAGGAATTACCCTTCCTATCTGAGAAACGTTTGTTCACCATGAGTGTATCGGCTATGTCTACAGTTTCTATGTCGATCGTCGGATCTTATATGGCACTGATCGATTCTAAATATGTGATCACTGCCCTTGTTTTGAACTTATTTGGCGGTTATATTCTGGCTTCAATTGTAAATCCCTATGTATTAGAAGAAAAAGAAGATGAGCTGATCATTGAAGAAAACAAAGAACAGACATTTTTCCAAATGTTGGGAGAATACATTCTTGATGGTTTCCATGTGGCGATCACGGTTGCTGCTATGCTTATCGGTTTTGTTGCTTTGATTGCCATGATCAATGCTATCTTCCACGGGATATTCGGCATCACTTTCCAAGAGATCCTAGGTTACATCTTTGCCCCTCTTGCCTTCATCAGCGGAATCCCATGGAAAGAAGCAGTGGATGCCGGTAGTATCATGGCGACTAAACTGGTTACAAATGAATTTGTTGCTATGACAGAATTAGCAAATGGTAATTTCCATTTTACTGAGCGTACAACAGCAATTATATCTGTCTTCCTCGTTTCATTTGCCAACTTCTCTTCTATCGGGATCATTTCTGGTGCGATGAAGGGATTAAATGAAGAAAAAGGAAATCTTGTCGCAAAACACGGATTGAAAATTTTGCTAACAGCGACTTTAGTCAGCTTTTTAAGTGCTATTGTGACTGGCTTGCTGGTATAATATACAAAAAAGCAAAGTTGCTTTTAAAAGCTTTGGAAATATTTTCCAAAGCTTTTTCACTTGTTCAATCATCAAAGGAGAAATGACAATGAATTATTGCTATGTATTTATCGGTCCTTCTGGTTCTGGAAAAACTTCACTCGCAGAAGCTATTTTTCAGCCGGAACAAAAGATCATTACTTACACGAATCGATCACCAAGACCTGGGGAAAAAGATCAAGAGGATTATTATTTTGTTTCTGACAATACATTCAATCAGATGATCAAGGGAAATGAGTTTGCAGAGTGGGACCAATATGCTCAACATAAATATGGTTCCAGTAAAGCAGAAATTAAAAAGAAACTGACAGTAGGAAATTGTTACGCCGTTTTGACAGCAAATGGTTTTTGGCATTTATATGAGTATTTCGGGACGGTAGTCCGTCCTATCTTTATTACGATCTCTAAAGAAACATTGCAATCGCGCCTGAAAAAACGTGGAGATTCATCTGAACAGATTTCAGCCAGACTGGCGG
The DNA here is from genome assembly GCF_035726465.1 of Enterococcus sp. E4-150. Taxonomy (NCBI): domain Bacteria; kingdom Bacillati; phylum Bacillota; class Bacilli; order Lactobacillales; family Enterococcaceae; genus Enterococcus; species Enterococcus sp. E4-150. The sequence goes on from NZ_JAPRGK010000004.1 coordinate 155,077, forward strand.
TTTATGTAGAAGATTTAGCACAGTTGAAACGTTTGAAAGCTATCCCCTCACTTTTAGTCGTGTCAAACGATGGAGCGTTCCAAGAAGCTGCAGATAAAATAAAAAAAGGATTATTGATATAAATGTATCGAATAATACTCGTAGGATAAGCCGAGAGGTCGTGACAAAAGCTATGTCACGACCTCTCGATGAAGGGAGTTTCAGAAAGCAGCTTTTTCGTAAAATACGCTAAAATTCCACAAAAATTTGAGAAGCATTTTCGGAAATTCTTTCTTGTTTTTTGAAGCTGGCCACTTCTGTTACAACCTCTTGGCTATCATATGATTGTTTTTTTCAGTAGTGTTAATGTCTTTATCTTTGCTCAGATGATTTTATAGTCAATTGATGATTATTTGATATGCTTTTCTTTCGCCGTGTTCAAAAGGAAATTCAATCATCCCTTGATAAGTGAATCCAGCAGAATAGATGGTCTTTTCCATCGGTTTATTAGCTGGATAAGTATCGATACGGATATCTTGGATATTTTTGCTGGCTGCAATCGTCAACAAATGTTCTAAGAACGGTTTTGCTAGTTTTTTTCCTCGAGTACTTTCTGCTAAAGCGACACGATGAATCGATAAATAAGGACCAGTTGATTCTTTCCAACTACCATCTATTTTTGTGTAAACGGGATCCACGCCTGAGACTAATGCAGCTGTTCCAGCAATTTGATCTTCCACTATTAATACATAACTTTCTTTTCTTTCAATATCGTTCAAAATCGTTTCTTTTGTTGGTTTCTGCCCGTTTTGCCATTGAGGAGAGCCTTGCGAAGCAATGAAATCCGCTGCGGCATTAATGATTTCTACCACTTCTTCTACTTCTTCTTTCCTTGTTTGCCGAATATACATCCAGTTTCCTCTTTTCTATTCCTTTTTCATTTACATTATCTAATCATTGGATCACTTCATATAGTTCCTGAACTTTTGAATAATATTTAAGCCAATCTTTTGGATGATCTAGCAGGTGACTAATAAGTTCTAAATGATGCATAAGTGACCACTTTTTCAACACTCCCAGTCCAGGGAATTTTTGTTGCTGGTAAAGAGCCAATAATTCAATCATTCCTGAAGTAATCAAGAGTTGATGATGGTGACGCATGATCCATTTTTTCATTTTATCTCCTGCTTCAAGAAACTTCAATGCTTGGTCTTTAGCAGAGTCGTTACTGTCAGAGACAAAATGTTTCACGCGTATATTGCCGTAAGCATCAATATACGTTAGATGGATAGCAAGCGCTCGGCTAGGGAACCCTTTATCGAAATAACGGCTACCTTCGATCGTGAAATCAGAAAATCCAATATATCCGTCTGCGTGGAAAAAAAGATAGTCATCACTAAAAAAGTCATCTGTTTTATCTGCATAACTTTCAACATGCTTTCTCGTTTGAAAAGAGTCACGGATCACAATTTTGTTTTCGGGCAGCCAGATGCGAAAGCGACTAGTATCTGGTATCAAAAATTTCGAATCAACTCCTGCCAACTGTTTCCACACCTCTGTATCTTTTGGGTAGTGCTGTCCATCGAAAACAAGAAACGCTGGAGGTGAATCCAGTACTTCACTGAGATTTTCTGGCGTTAAGATCTGTGCAGGGACGACAGAGCTATTTTCTTTGACTGTCCAACTGTGCACATGCTGATCGAATAATTTGAATTGTCCTACTTGGGGATTTTGGATCACAGCGATTGGATGGTGCTTTTTTTGAAATAATTCGATCACATTTTTAAGCGTAGCGGAATCACGTACTGGTTCGATCACTGGTTGGATTTTATTGGAGAGCAATCCTCGCGACAGTCCTTCTTTTAATGCTAATAGATCAAATTGTTTTCCTCTTAAATAAGGATAGTACATATTTTTCACTCCAATGGCTCTGTAGGCAACCGACGGATCTGCTGTTGTTGCCTCAAATATTCATAATCATGCTGAAGCGCGATAACTTCTTCTTGCAACTCATTGATTGCCTGACTAGCTATTTCCTCTAAAAACCGTTCATAATGTCGTTCGTTAGAAAATGGATCTTGATTTTCTGAACGTCTTTTCAATTCTTTGTACAATTGATCTGTTGGAAAATATTTTACGCCTCGCTCCATTTGCTTTGCTTTTCTTACTTCCCTGAATAAAGAAGCCATGAAGCGGTTTGTCAAAGCTTCTTCCGGTACAGCAAGCTCTTTCTTTGCTGCTTTTTTCGCAATCAGAAATGTACCAGAGGCAGTCATCTCCTCTTCAACCGTGTACGGACGATACACTAAAACACCTATTCCTGTAGGGATTTCAGTTTTTACTTCTTCATATAGTTTACTTGGTAAAACAAAATAATTATAATGTCCAACAAATGACAGTTTGGCTGTAGAGCGAAAATCTGCTTTTGTCACTTTCAGCTCATAGCATCGCCATTCTCGGCTTCCATCAAATTTTGTCAAGCAGCTAAGCGTATCTACAATTCCTTGGTCATCAGGCATCGTGACTTCTTCTACAACCAAGCCGCCTTGCTCGATGCAATATTGGTATAACGAGGATTCTATTTCGATGGTTAGCGGGGTCTTCATGTTTTCTACCTCCGAACATATTTTCGATTTACATTTTACATGAAATGGTTTTAAAATACTAGGCAGAATATACAAGAAACAAAAAATAGAAATGGTGCCAGCCACGCTAGCACCATTTCTATTTTTCAGATTGACTGATGGATAGAACGTTTTTCTAAATACTGTTGCACTTTTTCGATCCCGATACAAATGACCCAATAAATCAGTGCAACTAAAATATAGAGAGAAAAATAATCGAATGTCCGACCGCCTATGATCTTTGCTTTTTGAAATATTTCTGGCACTGTGATTGTTGCTGCTAACGAAGTACCTTTCACTAGATCCATAGCTACGTTACTGAGTGCCGGTACCGAGATTCGAAAAGCTTGCGGCAAAACGATATATTTCAATACCCCAAAGAAAGAAAAACCAGAAGCTAAACCAGCGTCCCACTGACCTGAAGAAACGCCTGCTAGTGATCCTCGATAGATTTCACCAATAAATGCACTGCTGGTAATCGTAAAGCAGATGACTGAAGCCGTTAAGGCACTTAATTGATAAGGTAACCCGAAATATAACAGAAACAGCAGGACTAGTGCGGGAATGCCTCTAAAGAACGATAAATAAAAACGAATAAATACATTCAGAGGCAGCCAATCCAAAAGACCTAAAACTGTCAAAAGCAACCCTACCAAATTTCCTAAAAGAAACGACACGAAGCCAATCCCTAATGTGTATACCAAGCCTTGCAGTACGAAAGGAAGTGAAGTCCACATGAGGGAAAAATCAATTAGAGGAAAGTACATCACTCACTCACCGACTCAGCCATCGTTTCTTTCGGTTTGACTGAAACATCAGTTTGAAAATATTTTTCAGATATTTTCTTTGTCGTCCCATCTTCTTTCATCTCTTTTAATACGCCATCGATTTTCTTTTTCAGAGCATCATTTCCTTCTTTCAATAAAAAACCACTTTCGTTTTCATTGAAATAAACGTTCTCCAGTATTTTTACAGGGATATCTGGTAAAGCAGATACGGCCATTTTCTGCAGATAATAATCATTTAGAATAACGTCTGTTCGACCATTTGCTACATCGCTTAAATACTGATCATTCGTGGCATTGTCATATGTGACTAATTTAGCTCCGTGTTTTTCCGCTAAACGCATATAGCTAGTATTGGGTTCGCCAGCTGCTTTTTTCCCTTTAAGATCTTCAAGTGAGTGGATTCCTGAATCATCTTTTTTTCGTACGATCATACTGTCAAATGAATATTTGAAAGGCTCTGAAAGGGAGAATTTTTTTTCTCTTTCTTTTGTGATACCAAAATCGTTCGCAGCAAAATCTGATTCTCCTTTTGAAACAGAAGTGATTTGTCCATCCACGTTGTATTCTTTAAAGGAGATTTTGACATTTAACCGTTTAGCCACCTCTTTTGCCAAATCTACGTCATAACCAACTAATTCATTTTGATCATTATAATAAGATGCGGGAAACAGTGTGCCAGAAGTCGCTACTACTAATTCTTTCTTTTTTTCTACATTACTCCAGCTGTTATCTTCCTGATTAGCGGCAGCTGTACCGCAAGCGCTTAAAATAAAAAAGGCACTAGTTATTAGAGCAAACAATCTTTTTTTCTTCATTCTTCTTCTCCTTGTTTCTGCTATTTCCATGGATTTGGTAAATGGAACTGATGATTTGCTTCAAATAGATAGCCGATTTGAAATAGCAAATCTTCTCTTCCTCTGGCAGCCATAAATTGGATTCCTAGAGGCATGTTTTCTTTTGTCAAATGAGTAGGCAAGCTGATTGCTGGTTGTCCAGTCAGATTAGCCAACTGTGTATAAGGTGTGATCTTCAAGCTCTCCTCAAACATGGAAGAAACAACGTCTAAAGCTTCTACTTCAGAACAATCACTGATGTGTTCCATCTGTGCTCTTATCGCATCACTTTGCAAATCTTCGCTGATTTTAGGGGCGGTAAATGCAGTCGTTGGTGAAAGGAATAGATCGTATTCTTGATGTAGGTTTTCCATGACAATTGCTGCTTCATCCCATACATGCAGAGAATCGATGTAAGTAGCGGCAGAGAGCTTCTGACCATATTGGAACAAAGTCCAAGAAATGGGTTCAAGTTCTTCTTTTCTGACAGCTCGCTGGATGCCTGTTTCAATCGAGCGGATCATTGCTGCTGTTTCTGCGCCATTCATCTGATAATAAGACGTGATCAGTTTACGACCATCTAGTGGGTAAGGAATCTCTGTCAAATCATGCCCTTCTTTTCCAAGGAAATCTACAGCTTTTTTTACAGCAAGTACTGCCTCTTCACTAATCTGTGAGTGGATCGGTGAATCAACACAAAAAGCTATCTTCAACCGTTTTTTTCTTGGATGTGTTTGCCACTCAACTGGCGATACTTGATATGGCGCACCGGAATGGATACTTCTCATCCCATAAAATAAAGCCTCCGTGTCTCTCATAGAAACTGTCAAGCCGAAATCAATAGCAGCTCCTTGCCATCCTCTCCAAGCATATGGACCAACTGGCATCGTCCCTCGCGAAGGTTTCAGCCCAATCAATCCGCAAAACGAAGCGGGTATTCTAATAGAACCACCGCCATCACTAGCACCAGCTAAAGGAACGATTCCTGATGAAACTGCAGCAGCAGCTCCTCCACTTGATCCGCCCGGTGTACATTCAAGGTTCCAAGGGTTTCTTGCTGGGCCATAGATGACTGGGTCTGTAATATTTTTGAAACCAAACTCTGGCGCATTGGTTTGTCCAAAAGGAACTAGACCTATCGCTTCTGCTTGCCGCACATAATTAGATGTATGAGAAGCTCGGTGTGTTTCAAATAAACGAGATCCTGAAGTAGCTAGCCATCCCTTTTTTTCTTGACCGAGCATTTTTAAAGGAAATGGGATACCAGCCAATGGCCCTTTTTCTGACTGGGGAATCAATAGCTCGTGGGAATTACTCTCGAATGGTTCAAGCGCGACAAACGCATTCAATTCATGATTTTGCTTCTTTATTTTTTTCTGTATATCCGTAACTAGTTCTTGAAAACTAAATTCTTTTTCTTTAAGCTCTTTTGCTAATTCTGTTGCATCATTCATATTATCCTCCTTTTTGCCTCTGTTATTTTCCCACAAGTTCGTCTAACATACAATGAGTACGCTTGCACAGGAATGAACAGACGAGTGTTTTTTATAAAAAAAGACGAAGATCAATCATGACCTTCGTCTCTTTGCTATGAAATGGTGCGTAATTTGCCTTTAAATTCGTCAATTGACGTATATCCTTTTTCTGACATAATCTGCGTTAATTCTTTTATGATTCTAGAAAAAATTTCCGGCCCTTCTTTATGAAGCTCGGTACCAATCTGTAACATGCTTGCGCCACATAGCAGATGTTCAAATGCATCTTGTCCTGTCCGAATCCCACCTGTACCAATGATTTGGATTTCTGGTTTCAAACGTGTATAAAAAGCGCGAACATTTGCCAAAGCAGTCGGCTTGATATACTCTCCACCAATGCCGCCGAACCCTTCTTTTGGTTTGATGACTACTGCTTCTTGTTCTGTATCGATATACAAACCATTGCCCACACTGTTGATAGCATTGACATAGGTCAATGGAAACTGATTCAAGATATCAGCCATCTGATCAAAATGAGCAAAATCAAAATAAGGAGGCAATTTGATTCCTAGCGGCTTAGAAAAGATGCTGAATACTTCTTTCAGTGTTTCATAAGTGGCCTCAAAATCGTAAGCTAGTTGTGGTTTTCCAGGCACATTGGGACAAGATAAATTTAATTCAGTGATCCCATTAAACCCACTTTTTTCTATTTTCTCAAGCATTTCCAAGTTTTCCTGGACACTCATCCCGGCAATGGAAAAAAATAACGGTTGATTTTGGTTTTCCTGCACTTTTTCATACGCAAGAGCATACTCTAGATAATAAGAAAAACCTAGGTTTGGAAGTCCCATAGAATTGATACTGCCTAAAGGAACATCAAAATAGCGTGGTTCGGGATTTCCTTTTCGTTCATTGATCGTACAGCTCTTAGTGATAAATGCTCCTGCTTCTGAATGAGCCAGTTCATCTAATTCCTGGGTAGTCATGCAGTGGACACCAGATGCATTCATCAAAGGATTGGCAAAGATATGATTGGCAAAGGTCGTTTCTAAACTCAAGTAAATCGCTCCTTCAAACAAGTTATTTTATCTAGTGTATCATGACTAAAAGAAAAATCAACTCTTGTTTTCCGAAGAAATTCTTAATCATCTTGTTCAGTTGACAGTACTTCGCCTGTTTGGCTATTGATCTTGACTGATGTACTTTGATTGCCGTCTTTTACTTTGACTTCCCAATAAGTAGTACCTAAATCTTTATCCAAATCCCAATCTGTTGCCGTACCGCTTCCTACTTTGTCGACGGCGATTTTTGCTGCTTCCTCAATCGTGATCAATTTATCAACATCCAGACCATCTTCTTTTTTCTTTTGACCATTTTGTTCATCTCGATCTAGAGTTCCTGGATTCTCTGTCTCCATTTTTTCATTTTGAGCATCAATTCTTGCTTCGTATTCTTTTTGATCATCGACACCTTCTATCTTGTAGAAGTAAGATCCCCAATCACTATCTAATTCCAAACTAGTAATTGCAGTATCTGGGTATTTATCTTGGAACAATTCGATCGCACGAGTTGCAGACACTTTGATATCTGACTGAGTACTTGCTTCACTAGAACTTTTTGTCTGGCTAGACGAAGATGTGCTTGCTTTTGTTGAGGAGTCCGATACCTGTGAAGAGCGCTGTTCGCTACTGGAAGACGTATTCCCAGATGTGCCTTGATTGGTATTTGATTGACAAGCAGCTAAAAACAAAGCTGCAAATAAACTAGTATAAATAACAGTTTTTTTCATTGATTCGATCCCCTTTGTTATAAAATAGTATTCTATTACAAGTATAACGAAGAAAAAATTTTCTGTCATGTTTAAAAATTAAAGAACCAAACTTTTATTATGAAAATATAAAGAAAAAGAAACTAAGCTTTAGAGACAATCCTAGAAGTTAGACAAAAAAGTTCACTTCTGGAGCATCATAAAACTTAGCTTCTTTTTAAATAGTCTTTAAACAGTACTTTTGCCTCAATTATGCCCGATGCATTGGGATGTCATTGTTTCCAGGTTGAACAAGCAAATATTGAATCACATCGATATTACTTGATTCAAATGAAGCTGCACAAGCTTGTAAATATAGATCCCACATTCGATAGAAGGAATCACCCATTTCTTTCGTGACTTGATCTTGGACTTGATGAAAATTCTTTGTCCAATGTTCTAATGTCAATTGGTAGTCACGACGTAAGCTTTCCAAATCAATCAGTTGCAAATCGTTTTTTGTAATATTATCAACTAATTCAGTAACACCAGGGACATAACCGCCAGGGAAAATATATTTATTGATCCAAGCATTTGTCGCACCGCCTTGTTGTCGGCTGATTCCATGGATCAAAGCTGTTCCTTTTGGTTTCAATAAATCTTTTACCACTTTGAAATAACCTTCAAGATTTTCAGAACCTACATGTTCGAACATACCTACACTTGTTATATGATCAAACGTTTCGCCTTTTAGTTCGCGGTAATCCATTAATAATACACGGCATTTATCTTCTAAATGTTCTTCTTTTATTCTTTTGGTAATCAAATCGTATTGTTCTTCACTTAGTGTGATCCCAGTTGCCTTGACATTATACTCTTTGGCAGCAGTGAACATCAATGTTCCCCAGCCACAACCGATATCAAGCAACGTTTCGCCTTCTTTGATAAAGAGTTTGTCTAAGATATGATGGACTTTATTGATTTGTGCTTGTTCCAACGTATCTTCAGGTGTGTTGAAATAAGCACAAGAATAAGTCAAAGTTGGATCTAGCCAAAGTTTATAAAAGTCGTTACCTAAGTCATAATGCGCATGGATATCTTCTTTGTTTTTTTGTTTCGTATGTTTTTCTTTCTTTGGCAGCCATTTTAGATAATCTTTTCCTCGTAAAAAGCTGTTTGCTTGCTGATAAGCATCATTGATCAATGCTTGGATACTTCCCTCGATCTCGATTCGATGATCCATATAGGCTTCTCCTAGTGCCAAAGAAGCGTTACTTGTAATCTCTTTCATTGGGATTTCTTCATGGATATTGATTTTGATTTGGGGAGGAGTGTCCGTATCTCCGTATTGTTTCGTTGTACCGTCCCAATAATTTACTTCGACAGGGAGCGAGAAAGAACGTGAAAATAATTGATTGTATAAAGTTTTCTCTAACATGATTTTCCTCCTTAAAAAAACTACCCTATTACGTTAATACTAAAAAAGAAAAGAATCAACTAAGAAGTTTAATTTTTTCAGAAATTTTTCAAAAACTACTTTATTTTTCATTTTTTTCACATTCATTGTCGCATAAATCGCTTAAACTTGTCATTCGACACGCTTATCTTTGAATCTTGTTTTGACAAAAACCCATAAAAGCAGCAAGACAGTTATCGTTGTTTGGACACTTAGCATCAAGATAAAGTCAAAGTGGATAAACCCTACAACTGCTGCTGCCATGGAACCTATTCCCATAACATTCAGCATCAAATTTGCACTCTCTTTGAATGTATGAATGGATGAAAGTTGGCTTTTTCTTGTCATCCACAAGAAAAAGGAAGCCCCGAATAAAATGAGACTCGTCATGACAAATAGGACAAGACCAAGACTTAAACTATAAGATAAAATGATTGTTGGACGATTACTGGCATAAAATTCTCTTTCTAAAAATCGTTGGAAATCTTCGGGCATACGTACAGAATCTGGTTGGAAAGATGGGCTATAATTCATCGTATAGCGGCGTATACCAGATTTGTCCTTTTGTTGGATCACCCATTGTTCCTTCTCAAAATCAATAAAAGTTCCATGATCGGATTGTTGTTTCTCAGATAAAGACACACCTACCAAAATTTCAGGGGTCACAGCTATCGTTTGTTGCGATGATTGTAACCCAGTTTCAGATAATTCAAGTTCAGAAAATTTTTTGGTTCCTTGTTCATCGATCAGCGAATGAACGGATAGAAATTGTTCTAATGGAATCGCTTGGATCTGATTGGCATAAAAAAGAGTCACAGGCATGACCATCAAGGAAACTAAAAATACAAATATCAAGAAAAATTTAGGCCATGATAATAGTTTGCGTCCCGCAAACACTTGAGTTGGCGTACGTAATGCGGAAAAATAGTTTAACGGAAATGTTTGCATGATACTCTGCTCCTATCCTTTTGTTCCGCCAGATGTCAGGCCGGTAACAAAGTTCTTTTGTAAAAAGAAGAATAATAGACAAATCGGTAGTGCAATCAAAATTGCCCCAGCAGCAAAAAGAGAGACTCTTTGGTTTGTCACATCAGAAATAAATGTTTGTAAGCCGACAGCAACAGTCTGATTTTCAGGTGTTCGAAGCAGGAACTTAGCTAACATGAAATCCCCAAAAGGTCCCATAAAAGCCCATAATGCTTGAACGGCGAGCATCGGTTTGACAAGCGGTAATACAATCTGGAAAAAAATCCTGAAATGCCCTGCCCCATCAAGTTTAGCAGATTCATCTAAATCTATTGGTACAGTGTCAAAGTATCCTTTCATCAGCCAAGTATTCATTGGAATTCCACCGCCTATATAGATCATTGTCAAGAACCAGTACTTATCTAGCGCCTCTAATAGGAAAGCCATGACATAAAAGGCAGTCAATGCTGCCATAGTCGGTACCATCTGAATCACTAAAAAGAACATCAAACTTGATTTGCGGCCGATAAAACGATAACGGCTATACGTATAGCCAGCTAAAGTTACTACAGTTACTTGTACGATCATCGTTAGGACAGAGATGATTAACGTATTTTTATACCAAGTCCCGTAAAGTGTTTCACTGAATAGCCGAGTAAAGTTTCCTAAAGTCCAGTCACTTGAAAGATCTAAACTAAAAGCCGCAATATTTCCTGACTTGAAGGCAGTACTTGCTGTGATCAAAAGCGGATAGATGATAATGACTGACAGTATTAAAAGAAAAAAGTAAGTAAAAAAGTGAGAAAGTCGTTTTTGGAATCGAGCACTCGAATGAAATTTTTTCATTGTTAATCCCCCATATTGAACGCATTTGTCTTTTTAAATACCAGCAATGACACACAGATAACGATGATGGAGATAATCAACGTGATTGCTGAAGCCATAGAATATTGCGGAGAAGTTCCAGTCGTAAGTTTATAGATCCAGGAAATAAGAATATCAGTAGAACCAGCTCCTCCGCCTACGCTTCCGGGACCACCATTGTTAAACAGATAGATCATGGAGAAATTATTGAAATTCCCCGTATACTGTGTAATAAATGTTGGCGCTGCCACTAGGAAGACAGCAGGAAGCGTGATGTTTGAAAAGCGCTGCCATGCATTTGCTCCGTCGATTTTTGCTGCTTCATATAAGTCTTCTGAAATCGATTGTAAGATTCCTGTAACCATCACATAGATATAGGGAAATCCTAACCAGCCCTGCACTAAGATAATTGCTACTTTCGTCCAGTTGGGATCTGTTTTCCAAGAGATTGCACTGATATCTACAAAAGGAAACTGGTTTAGGAAAGGAATCACTTGAGTATTGATGGCTCCTACGCTGTCGTTGAATATATTCGAAAAACTCATGATAGTAATAAAAGCTGGGACCGCCCATGGTAATAAGAAAATGATACCGAAAATACGTTTGAATTTAATAAATTTCTGGTGAGCAACAACCGCTGTGAGAATACCAAGGGTGATTTGCAAAGTTGTTGCACATAAAGTCCAAATCACGGTCCACGAAAAGACTGCAAAAAAAGTATTACGATATGAGCTTAAAAAGAAGATACTAAAAAAGTTTTTAGCCCCTACCCAATCAATCAAACTGGCTGGTGGAATATGATTGAAGTCATAATTAGTAAATGCAGTGAACAATGTAACTAGGACTGGGAAAATGATCGTAAAAATCATGAGAAGATAAGCGGGAAGTGTCAATAGATAAGGAAAACCTTCATCACCTATATTATGTATGACTTCCTTCATCGTCCGATTGATTTTTTTGCCCTCTTGACGCATCTTCGCTACTCGATAAGCGTCTAAAAGATTCAAACCGTAAAAAATCAAGAAAATGATTGTAATGATGAATTGCAAAGTGCCTTCAATCAAAATAAATAATGAATGATCTTCCATTGGTATACTTCCCAAAGTAACCAATCCTACCAATGCATGAAATCCGCCCAGAAGCATCTGACCAATGAATAGGACGAATATGGCGAAAAAAACGATACCTTTAAAAGCTTGGCCATTTACAAACTGCCCCATCCCTGGAATAAGTGAACAAAGCGTGATTTTTTTTTCGTTGATATTACTTGTTTTATCTTGCTGCATCTGAATGCCCCCTCTAAACTTGCTAAACCGCAAACTGCTTTTAAGATAATGGCAACAAGAGCAAGATAATTTTCCATCTCGCTCTTGCCACTTTTATCTGAAGCACCTGTTCCATTTTTTATAAAAATGGACGGTTATCATTTTAATCAGTATTTTTGTTCTATGGCTTCACTGATTGTTTTTACTGCTTCATCTGCGGATTCTTTTGGTGTTTTTGAACCTGATGCTGCATCGAACATCAAGTTTTCTGCACCTGTCCAAACTTCGCCCATTTCTGGGATGTTTGGCATCGCTTGAGCTGTTTCATATTGTTCAATCACAGCTGTTGTTAATTCATCGTTTTTAGCCTTTGCTGTTTCCCTAGCTTGTTGGTTTGCAGGGATTTCATTTACCATTTCAAAGAATTTTTCTTGATTTTCCTGATTCGTTACATAATCAAGCCATTTTTGAGAGAGGTCTTTGTTTTTAGCATAATTGCTGACTACCCATCCTTTTCCTCCGCCAAACGGTTGATAAGGCTGTCCATTATTTAGAGTAGGAATTTTGGCTACACCATAATTGATATTGTTTTCTTTGTATGTTTGCGCTTGCCATGGACCGTCAATGATTGCTGCAGTTTTATTGGACATGAATTGCTGGCTGGCGAAGTCTCCTGCACTTTTTATGTCTTGCATTCCCTTTGGCCAAACATTTTTGAACCAATCTGTTGCATAAGAGATTCCTTCTACAGCACCTGCATTATTCAAACCGATATCTGAAGGATTTGTACCATCATCACCAAATACATAGCCACCGTAACCTGCAATTAAACCATAGGAATAATAAAAGTCAGTCCATTTAGCTAAAAATCCTGTATTTTTTCCTGCTTCTGACTCAAAAGCAAAACGACTGTCTTTGGATAGATTCTCCAAATCTTTAAACGTTGATGGTGCTGTATCGACTAAATCTTTGTTATAGTACAAAACAAGGGTCTCGATTACTGCAGGTTCTCCGTAGATTTTTCCATCATAAGTCACTTGGGCTTTGTCTGTTTCATCGTAAGCTGCTTCATTTCCCAGTTTTACTTCCGCCAGATGTCCTTGCTGTCCTAACGCACCGATCCGGTCATATGCTGCCATCATAACGTCAGGTCCCTTTCCAGCAGGCCCATCTAACGCTAATGATTCCAACTGATCGAACATGTCCTTTTCTACTAGCTTGATTTTCACATCGTTTTCTTTTTCGAAAGTGTTTTTTATTTCGTTTATATAATCTTTATATCCAGAATCAACGGAAACTGTTAACGTTTTTCCTTCATCGGCTTCCCCTTCTGCTGAAGAGTTACCATTGCCACAAGCCGCTAATCCGCCTAAGATTCCTAAAGAGATTAACCCTAAACCCAACTGTTTCACACTTCTTTTTTTCATCCTCATTTCCTCCTGTGTATTCAACGTGCTGTTACACCCTTATTATAATGGGCACAAATCTTCATTTGCAAACGCTTTCTTGTTGTTACCGGTAACAGTTTTCAACACATGATCAAAAATCCGTATTGTCGTATCTCTGCTTTCCCGTCTTCTAACAACTGACAATTTTGACTAAGAATCACCTCATTTTCCTGTTCTACTACCCAAGGTTCTTTTGACTGATTAAAGTAAACATAGATGATCTGTCCCTCTAGTTCCCGTGTGAAATAGAGCTTATCTTCACGATCATTTACTATTAGCCACTGAGTAGAACCTTCAGAAATAATCTTAGACAACTGTTTCCTTAGAGAAACAAGTTCTTTTATAAAACCGAATAGCTCTAGATCTTGTTCCTCCTTCTCCCATATCATACATTTGCGGCAATCCGGGTCATCTTCACCAGTCATCCCTATTTCTGTCCCGTAATAGATACAAGGAGACCCTTTTTGAAGAAACATAAAGGCCATCACAGACTTCATCAATTCTTTGTTACCTTGGCAAAGGGTCAAGATCCTGGCAGTATCATGAGAATCTAATAAGTTGAATGTTCCTTCGTTCACCTGATCTCTGTAAAGCATTTGCTGATGATTCATTCCACTGACCATTTGTGAAGCTGTGATTTTCTTTTTTGCAAAATAATCTTTAATCGAATCTGTAAATGCATAATTCATCACTGCATGGAATTCATCCCCTTGCAGCCAAGCTTGAGAGGAATGCCAAATCTCTCCAAGGATATAGATGTCTGGTTTGATTTCTGTAACTGCTTCTCTGAATTTTTTCCAAAAATGATGATCGACTTCATTAGCAACATCAAGACGCCATCCATCAATATCGAATTCTTTTATCCAATAAGTTGCGATATCCAGCAAATATTTTTGCACTTCTGGATTTGCTGTATTTAGTTTCGGCATGAATGGAGTAAAAGCAAAAGTATCATATGGGATATTTTCAGCAGTTTCTGGTAAGTCAGTCATCTGATAAGAATCTACTGGGAAAAAACGGATGTGGAACCAGTCTTTATAGATCGATTTTTCTCCGTTTTTGAGAACGTCTTGCCACTGTGGTGAATGGACACCCATATGATTGAATACAGCATCGAACATGATACGTATCCCTCGTTTATGTGCTTCATCAATCAAGTTTTTTAAAAGTTTTTTATCGCCAAAAGCGGGATCCACCTCATAATAATCAATCGTATCGTATTTATGATTGGATGTGGCTTTAAATATGGGACAAAAATAAATGCCATTGATGCCAAGGTCCGTCAAGTAATCCAAATGATCCATCACACCTTGCAAATCTCCCCCGAAGAAGTCTTTTCGGTCTGGATCTTTACTTCCCCAAGGTAAAGTGTGTTCGGGGTCATTTGCTTTGTCCCCGTTTGCAAATCTTTCGGGAAAGATTTGATACCATACTGTTTCTTTTACCCATTCTGGAATAGTGAATCGATCGATTTGATGAAAATAAGGTATTCGAAAATAAAAATTTGGTTCAGTAATCACATTTTCTCGATAAGGAAAAATTCCTTGATCACCGTAAAAACAGTCCGTGTTATCTTCCCCAACAACATGGAACGCATACTGTAAGCGCCTTGTTTCGCTTGTCACTTCAATTTCCCAATAATCATGAACATTGGTACTTAGACATTTTTTCATTGGTCGTTGTTTTTGATACCATTTTTCAGTTGTTATGGTATATGGATCTCCACATAGCACATATACTTTTTTGATATCATTTTTCCTAGTACGAAGCCGAATACGAAATCTTGTATTCGTATATAGAAATGCATATTCACTTTCCGGTCGATGATAAATTGCAGCTGTATCCATTGATTTCCTCCTTGTGTTTTAATATGACGTCATCACTATAAGTGATAGAGAAGAAAAAGACAACGCTTTCAAAAATGTTATCGGTAACAGTTTTTTGATACCGAATTTTTATTTTTTAAACTTGCCAAATAGATAGACTTAAAACTTTTAAAAGTTTTAATCTACTTCCTGTACTATTTAGTGTCCTGAATTTATCTTAAGCGATCAATTTATCCAATTTTCTAAAGTAAAAGTTTTTTAACAGTTTTTAACGTAGAAGTATATTCTAGAAGAATGAAACATAATAATTTAGACTAGCCTAATTTTTTTATTAATTAAAGTTAACTTAAGGTGAAAAGTAAGTTATAATAAGATAAGAGTATTATTAATGAATTAAGGAAGTGGATAAATGAAAGAAACGAGACAATTTATATGGACATACATTAAGATTATTTTTGCCCTCTTCATATTAGGAGTCGCTATCAATATGTTTTTAGGGCCTCATCATATTGCTGCTGGAGGTGTCAGCGGTCTAGGAATATTACTGGAAGCTGCTTTAGGCTTTGACCGAGCTATAGTTATTTTAGTGTTGAATATCGTTATGTTGGTACTAGCTCTTCTATTTTTAGGTAAAAAACCCTTTTTTAAAGTACTTTTCGGAAGCTTGGTTTTTCCTTTAATCATTGCAATAGTTCCAGAAACAATGATTACTTCAGATCGGTTGTTGTCTGTCATTTTTGGAAGTGCGATTTTTGCTTTAGGAGTTGCGATTTTATATAAAAACAACTCTTCTAGCGGCGGTACGACGATCCCTCCCCTCATTTTTAAAAAATATTTCCACTTGAATACTTCGATTGGCTTATTTTTTACAGACGCATTCGTTGTTTCTCTTAATCTGTTTGTTTTTGGAATAGAAGAGTTTCTTTATGCTATTTTATCTATTGCAATCACTTCAATTGTCATGACTTATATCGAAACAGGTATCAATCGAAAGAAATCTGTTATGGTCATGAGTGAACATTATTTGGAAGACATCCGCCTTCGCTTAAGTGCTGAGATTGGACGTGGCCTTACCCTGCTAGAGGCAAAAGGCGGGTATAATCGAAAGTCAAAAGAGGTTTTATTGATCGTTGTGACTGATCATGAATTTTCCCGAATGAAACCATTGATAGAAGAAATCGATCCAAGTGCCTTTGTCATTGTCAGCAGCGTAGCAGAAGTAATGGGACGCGGATTTACTTATCATCCAATCGAATGAGTTGGTAAGTAAATCCGCTATTTTTTTGAATGCGTTTTCTTTAACTGGTATAATAAAAGAATCTAGTAACTGTTCGACTGAAAAGGAGAGGAGATCTTTATGCATAAAGGAACGGAAATCGATTTTGTATTAAATGATAGTTTGAAAGCACTAGAACTGTATCAAACAAATCTTTGATGAAATACAACTGATTGAGGCAACAGATTACCCTAGAGGCAATAATGAAGTCATTTTTACCTTGTATGGCACGAGATTCCATATGCTGGATGAAAACACGTCTCTTGGTTTGACTGCTCCTACTGCTGAACATCCAAATACGATCTGGTTCAATATCATCGTCTCTGATATCGAGGACACACATAATAAAGCATTACGAAATGGCTGTGTAGAGATTCAAGAAATGACAGAAATGATGGACTTTGGTGTGACTAACTCAATGTTCAGAGATCCTTTTGGTTATTTATGGATGCTTCATCAGGTCCATCGTGAAGTAAGTTTTGAAGAAAGAAAACAACTTTTTGAGAAATATATGTAATGTTTATGATGAGATTAGTTTTTGTCTCTGATATTTTTTGTATATGTTTGCTATTCGAGAAAGCGCGTCTGTTTCATGTGCTTTCTCTTATTTATCTTATGCCAATCCATTTCTTTGCTTTTCACAATTATATTGTGTAAAATTCAATTGTATAAAATATAATTAAAGGTGGTAATTTTATGAAAAAAATGTATTCTACGAAAATGATCAACACAGGCGGACGCTCTGGAGAAGTGCATAATCCCGATCGTACATTCGAATTGAATATTGCAGCTCCTGGTAAACGCGTCGAAAATGCAACCAACCCTGAACAATTGTTTGCAGCTGGTTTCAGTGCATGTTTTAACAGTGCATTAGAATTGATCAAACAGCAAAAAAATATCTCTGGAGCTTCTACTGTCAGTGCACAAGTTTCCCTTTATTCAGAAAGTGAAACGAGCTTTGTCTTAGGTGTAGAGATTGAAGGATCTATCGAAGGTCTTTCTCTGGAAGAAACGCAAGAATTATTAGAGGCAGCGCATAAAGTGTGTCCGTATTCAAAAGCTACAGCTGGAAATATAGAAGTTACTCTGAAAGCAGTTAGTGAATAGACTTTTTTGTGTAAATCCGCTATGATACACTATAGTAAAACAGCGGAGGTGGAAAAATGGAAGATCTATATTTAGTTAATCAAGTATGTTTTCCTTTATATGCCGCCTCTAAGGAAATCATTAGACACTACACTCCCCTCCTCAAGCCGCTGAATCTTACCTATACCCAGTATCTTGTGATGTTAGTTTTATGGGAAAAGAAAAAGACTTCAGTGAAAGAGCTAGGAAATGATTTGTGTCTGGATTCTGGTACGCTGACTCCCTTACTAAAAAAGTTAGCAGAAAAAAATTATATTAATCGTCAGCGTGAAACGGGTGATGAAAGAATCGTAAATGTTACGCTGACTCCTCAAGGTGCTGCGTTGCAAAAACAAGCAGAAGGTATTCCACAAAAGATCAAGTCTTATCTTCCACTTGAACAGGAAGAATTGGATACACTGCAACATCTGACCCGAAAAATGCTAGATAATTTTCATCAAGACCAGAAAAAGGGCTGAAACTGCTAGATGAACGATTTTATGAGGAAAACCAACTCATAAGATAACGTCATTTAGCGGTTTTTCTTTTTGCTCTTTCTCTTTCTTATTTTCATATTCCATCATATAATGAATAACGTGTTTATTTTTTGTTATTTGGAGGTTGTCGATTTGACCGTTTATCAGCGTTTTTTGGCGAATGAAAAAATACGCCGTCTCACTGTTTTATTATTTGTCGTTTTTGTTCTTTTCTTAGTTAGAAGTATGATTACAACCATTTTGCTCACATTTATCTTTACTTATTTGATGATTCATCTTGTTCAAATCATTCAGCGATTTGTCCGAATCCCTACAGGCGTTTTAGCTATCATGATTTATACACTGATCGTTTACCTTATCTATCTGGCATTCACAAAGTATATCCCGATGCTTATTCATCAAACATTTGATATGATCCAGTCCGTTATTGATTTTTACGAGCATCAGCCAAAAGATGCAGATCCTGTTTTACAATATATCCATACTTATATTGAGCGAAACGATTTTTTTGAACAGCTTCAAAATGGCGCTTCGATTGCGCTTGGCTATTTACAGGATATAGGAAAAATGGCAGTGGCGTTTGCTATGTCATTCATCTTAAGTTTCTTTTTTATGATTGAAAAGAAAAAAACAATTGTATTCTCAAGATTGTTTTTAAAAAGTGAATTTTCTTGGTTCTTTCAAGATATTTACTATTTTGCCGATAAGTTTGTCAATACATTTGGTTTGGTATTAGAAGCTCAATTTGTTATTGCTCTTTTAAACACGTTGCTCACTACAATCGCCTTGGCTGTATTTGGCTTTCATCAGCTGCTGAGTTTAGCGATCATGATTTTCATTTTAAGTCTGATCCCAGTAGCAGGTGTTATCATTTCTTGTATTCCTCTATCTTTCATAGCTTATTCCCAAGGAGGCATCCGAGATGTTGTTTATATCCTGATTACGATTTTGATTGTCCATCTAATTGAGTCTTATGTGCTGAATCCGAAGTTGATGTCCAGCAAAACAGAACTGCCGATTTTTTATACATTTGTGGTCTTACTTGTTAGCGAACGGTTCTTTGGCGTTTGGGGCTTGATTGTCGGCATTCCGATCTTTACCTTCTTTTTAGATGTATTGAAAGTGAAAAAGATCCCGAACCATCTTCCAAAAGAAACAGATATCCCTTAAAATAAATATGAAGAAAGATAAAGTATGAACGACCCCAAATATCAGATTTCAATCTGGTATTTTGGGGTCGTTTTCTGGATATTTCTTTTTATTTGAAAAATGCGTTCACAGACATTATTCAAATGTTAGAGAGATCTGTTTTGTTTAAATCTTTTTGCAGAAAGCATTGTTGCTATACTTAATAGAATGATTCCGCTCCACAGTATAACTTTATTTTGTGACTCTCCGGATTTTGGTAGCTGTTTATTTTTCGTTTCAGGACTAGCAAAGGTTGTATCCTTGCTACTTTTTAAGGTTTCAGCTGATTGGGCGCTATCAAATATTCGTGATTTTTTATTCAGCTGCTCTTCATTTATTTTTAGAATTGCTAGATTTGATTTTTTACTCTCTTTTTTTCCATCCTCTTGAATTGTTTTTTTGTTTATTTTTTCTGGTATTCCTTGGTCTCTTGCGTCCGTATCTGGTTCTGGAGTCACATCTGGTTTTTCTTCTGGATCTACCTCTGGTTTTTCTGGATTTTCAGTTTCATTATCTGTGTCTGGATTTGTTTCCGGTACTGTTTGGTTTCCAGAATCCGTATCTGGTTCTGGAATTACATCTGGTTTTTCTTCTGGGTCTACCTCTGGTTTTTCTGGATTTTCAGTTTCATTATCTGTGTCTGGATTTGTTTCCGGTACTGTTTGGTTTCCAGAATCCGTATCTGGTTCTGGAGTCACATCTGGTTTTTCTTCTGGGTCTACATCTGGTTTTTCTCCAGGGGTTATTTCAGGTTTTGATTCATTGTCTGGCTCTGGTTGAGTTTCTGTATCGGGTTCTTCTCCAGGTTCTATTTCCGGTTTCTGTTCTCCGTCTGGATTTTCTGTAGGCGGTACTTCTGGCTTATTTTCATTTTCTGGTTTATCTGTTGGTTCTTCAACAAGATCTCCTCCTGAGTCGATAGCTGAATCTTGCTCAATTGTCTGCCGCTGACTATACGGCGTTAAATGATGATGATCGTTCGGTAGTCCATCTGATACCTTGACAGTAAAAAGCGCTGGTTTTAACAAGTCCTGATTTAATGTAACGGTGAAGGTAAATATCGCTTGCTTGTGTTGGATAGTCAAAGTGTTCTCGTCATAGCCAATCGACAAAGCGGGATCAACATTCTCAAATGTAACAGCTGATTGTAGTATAGGTGCTAAGTCTCCTGAATAGTCAATTTTTGCTTTGATGGTCGCTGTTTGTCCTTTTCTTAATTTTGCGACTCCTGAATTGAAGGATGAAAATTCATCCTGAAAGGTAATTCGATTGACGTTGGCCCACTTGGTTTCTGTCCATTTGGCTGTTTCTATCTCCTCTGTGTGGACTGTCTGATTTATAGTAAGCGATAAGCTTAAGGCTGCAAATGTTGATATTAAGATGGTTGAATATCTCATAACTCTCTCACTCCTTGATTTTTTTGTATGCAAGAAATAAGATAGTAGAGATTCTACCTATATGTTTACTGTTTTTTTGTCTAAATTTATGAAAAAAACAGTAATATTTTCAAGTTTTAACAATTTAAGTAAAAAGGAGCCTCTTTCATGCAAACTCAAGAAGCGATTAAAACGTTTCTCTTGAAGAAAAAAAGCAATACAAAATTAGATATTTTTCTTTTCCTATCTGAACATCGTTTCTTTATTACTACACAATATTTAGCAGATCATTTCCATATGTCTGAATCAAATTTTTTACTATACATCAAAGAATTAGAACAAGACTTTGAGCGTCTCAATCTAACAAAACTGCATATTGATAAGCAAAAACCTTTTTTAAAGTTGAATTTTGAAGGAATTGATCCGGCTTACTGCTATTATCGTCTATTTGGAAGATACTGCAACGAATCAGTCAGTTATCAGATCTTGACTTCTTTGTTCAGCTGTCAGACAAATTCGATTATCAGTTTAAGTCAGCAAACAAACTATAGTGCCTCTTATTTGTATACGAAAATGAAAAAGATTAATGCATTTTTAGCATTGTACGGTTTGTCTATCTCCTTTTCTAATAACGGCAGAAAGTCTTTTTCTGGAAAAGAGGTACAAATTCAATATGCAGCATTAGATATTTATTGGAACATCTTTTCAAGTACTGCTACAGAATTTTATGATGAAGATCCGCAAGTAGTGGCTTTTATGATGAATACTTTTTTTAAAAAAGAAGTACTTGACCGACTAAATAGCGGTATGATAGATAAATTATATTTTCTATTAAAAATATGTAAAGAGAATTTTCCTGCAACTTCTGTGAAAGACGTACAAAAAGAATTCACAGAGTATGAATATATTGACTTTTTTATTGATCCCTCTGTAGATATTTTGCGACCTAATCTGCCAATTTGTCGCGAACAACGCATCTTAGTGAATATTTTAGCTCGACTTTCTATCACGAAAATCGAATCGGAAGAAACAAGCTTGGAGCAATACAAACTTTTAAAAAAAGCAAACGTTCCTCATGTTCTTTATTCAAGAGAAATGGTGGAGTCCTTTTGTACTGTATTTGATTTGTTTATACCTGAAAAAGAAAAGATTCTTTACTCATTGGCATTCGCACGAAATAAACTTTATAATGGATTTCTTAACTTCAATCAACCAAATACGCCCCTTCCTACTTTCATGCTTTATCAAGAACATAGCGTGTTGAAAGAAGTCCAAACCGCCATTGAACAATTTTATATGGATTTCAGAGAACAAAATCAACACTTGTTACCAGTTATTTTAGAAAAGGAAAATGTGCAATGGATGGTTGAAGACCTAGTACATTTGTATGATCGCTACAAAAAACAGCCGAGAATTGTGATTGGTGTGAACTATACGCGTGATTTTTATATCAGTAAAGATCTGATCGTTAAGATAGAACAAATTTTTTCAAATGAATCGATCAAAATACAAAATGATTTTATGGAGAACTGCAACATCGTTATCAGCGACTGCCCTTTGAAACAATTGCCTTCTCATATCAAAAAAATCTATATTTTAAAAGGAATCATCACACCAGAAGACTGGAAAAAAGTGATTATGAGGATCTCAGAATATATCTTTGAATTAAAAGAAGAAGCACTCATGGATCAATCGAAAAAAGAAAATCAAGTTACTTCCTAGACCAAATAAGATACATAAATCCGAATGCTTATTAACAACCTCCGGATTTATGTATCAAGAATTTGAACATCCTTCTTATTTACATAATAAAATTACAGTTTTTTTCACTAATTATCTTTACTTTTGTTTCCTTTTTCGATTGCTTCCCATAATCCATTTAGATAAACAGCACCTAATGCTCGATCATATAAGCCGTATCCTGGTCTTCCTGTCTCATTCCAGATCATTCTTCCATGATCAGGACGGATGTATCCGTTAAATCCGTTGTCATACATTGTTTTTAGTATGCGGTACATGTCTAATGAACCGTATTCGGATTTATGCGATGCCTCATAGAAATCTCGATTAGCTAAAAATTTAATATTTCGAACATGTGCAAATGGGATTCGATCTCTTTGGCAAAATTCTGCTAAAATCCCATATACATCATTTTCTGGATCTTCTGCAATACTCCCTGTACAAAGAGTGATTCCGTTATAAGGGCTGTCTACTATGCGGCACAACCAATCTAAATCTTCTCGATTCTTTACGATT
Source organism: Enterococcus sp. E4-150 (assembly GCF_035726465.1). NCBI lineage: Bacteria > Bacillati > Bacillota > Bacilli > Lactobacillales > Enterococcaceae > Enterococcus > Enterococcus sp. E4-150. The sequence continues at coordinate 178,066 of NZ_JAPRGK010000004.1, forward strand.
CGAGGTAATCCAAAAATCGAGTATGGCGGATCATCTGGATGTACAGCCATTTTGACCCCTACCTCTTCACATGTTGGGATGATTGATTGGAGAAAATAGGCAAAATTTTCTCGAAGTTTTTCTTCGTCTACTGATGCATAGGCTTCAAGCAAGGATTTGATATGAGCTAAGCGCTCAGGTTCCCATCCCGGCAATTCAAATTCATTGCTGGAATGTTCGATGCGCGCGACGATTTCTCTTGGATCATCTGGAATATCATCAGATATAAAAGCTAACGTGGATGAGCCGTCTTCTAAGCGGTAGTCAAGGTCAGATTTCACCCAGTCAAATACAGGCATAAAATTATAGCAGATGACTTCTATTCCATATTCTGCCAAGTTTCGGATTGTCTGCTTATAGTTTTCGATATACTGCTCACGGGAAGGTAATCCAATTTTAATGGCATCATGCACATTGACGCTTTCAATTACTTTTAGTGTTAACCCACGAGACTCAATTTCTTCTTTTAGTTCTTTGATCCTCTCCCTAGGCCATACCTCTCCTACTGGTATATCCATCAATGTGCCTACAATCCCTTGGACCGCAGGAATCTGTCTGATTTCATCTAAGGTAATCTTTTCTTCTTGTGATCCGTACCATCTAAAAGTCATTTCCATGATAAATTTCCTCCATGTTCTTGTAAGTAATCCTGTAATGTATTTCGTACGGCATTTGGTCCTGCTACCATCTTGATGAACATTTCTTCTATTTTTCTGCCAAGCTCTGCTTGGTAAAGATCTACACCAAAAATTTCTTTATTTGACAAAATAGGAGCCATTTTCTCATGAATATGTGATGTATCTTGCGTACCCAGTTGAATATCGGAAAGCTTATGCTGAAGGTCTGTCAATAGTGGGTCTGGACTCGGGATGAATGGTTTTCCTTGATCATCAATGCCAATAAGGTATCGAAGCCAAGCAGCGAGAGTCAATGGTATGAATACAAGTGTCTGCGGGTCTTTAACTTCTATTTCCATATATTTTTTAATCGTCTCACCATAACGAATCGCCACCTTTTGAGAGGTATCCGTGGCGATTCGCTGAGGCATATCAGGAATATTTGGATTAGAAAAGCGCACAGTAATTACTTCTTCCAGAAAGATCTTTGGATCAATGATAGCTGGAGACTCCACAACTGGGAGGCCTTCATTGTACCCGATTTCAGAAACTAGCAGCGATAAATCTGGATCTTTCATCTCCTCAGCTATGCTCCTATACCCCAGTAAACAACCCATAATAGCTAAAGACGTATGCAAAGGATTAAGGCAAGTCGTCACCTTCATCGTATCTGCTTTATCTACCGTTGCACGATCAGTCAAGAATACCCCAGCTTTTTCGAATTTCGGACGTCCATTGGGAAAATGATCTTCCATGATTAAATAATGGATGTCCTCTGTATTGACAAATGGAGCAATATTATTTCCTTTTGCGGTTTGGAAAATCGACATATTTGAAAAGCCCTCTTTTGCCAACATTTTGCTAACTGACAAGGAAGGATTCGGGGTGATACGATCAATCATCGTCCATGGAAACGCAACAATTTCTTCATTCGATAAGTATTGGATAAATGTATTTTGTACATGACCTTCCTTTTGCCATTCTTTTGCGATCGTTAGCAAAGAAGTACGTAATTGACTACCGTTTTGTGAAAAATTATCTGTAGAGACAAGTGCAATCGGCCAAGCTCCAGATAAAAAACGTTTATAAAGTAGCGCAGCAAGAATACTCATTGTATGTGATGGCTTCTTTGGACCATTTTTTATATCGACTGCAATCGGTCCTATATATTTATTATTTGTATCTTTCAATCGATAACCTTTTTCAGTAATAGCAAAAGTAACTAATTGTAAACTAGGATTTTCAAAGTGTCGAATCATCTTATCAAAGTGTTCAGAACAATCTGGATGACAATACAGACTGTCAGCTGTCGCAGCTAATATACGTTTGACGAACTCTCCACTGCTTGGCATGACCACTTCAAGAATCAAATCATCAAAATCTTGGTAAGCCCTTTCAATTATTTCTTCATCGAATGTTTCACAAACAATGACACCAGTGGACAATTCGCCTAGATCCGCTAAACGTTGAGCGATTTCTGCATGAAATCCTCGATAAAGATTTCCGCCACCGAAATGGATCCAGACAGGATTTTTTTGTCCATTTTCTCTTAATGATGCACGGTCAAAACGAGGTATTTCTACTTCTTTTTGAGATAATTCAGGAATAAAGTTCCTCCAGTTGTTTAAATCAATCATTTTTCCCCTCCTAAACTAACATATTAGTTTTTGTATTCAAGTGAATTTTATGCAATAAAAATCGCTATGTCAACCAAAATTTTACTGTTTATACAAATTTCCTAGTTAATGTGACATATCAGATTATTTTTCAGACCTCTTCTGTTATACTACGTTCATAGAAATGATTTTGGAGGTATAAAAATGAAAAGCAGCTTGCAATCTCAAGCTTATCAAGCGATTCGTAAACAAATTATCTATGCTGACTTAGAACCTGGAAGGAAAATATCTGAAAAGGCACTGGAGGAACATCTTGCTATCGGCCGGACTCCCATTCGCGAAGCATTGATTCAACTACGTCAGCAAGAACTCGTGTATACGATACCTCAAAGTGGTACGTATGTTTCAAAAATTAATCTTGTTTCTGCGGAAAATGCTCGCTTTGTCCGAGAACAGTTGGAAGAGCAAATCATGATTGAATGTTGTTCCAAATTGGACACACAAACACGAATAGTGCTAGAAACGATTTTAGAAGAACAAGAAAAAGCAGTCAAAATAAATGACGAACGCGCTTTTTTCCGTGCAGATAATTTATTTCATGAAGCTTGTTTCGAAATTGCAGGAAGAAAAGAAGTTTGGAACTGGTTAGATGACCATAATACCCATTTAGAACGTTTCCGCTGGTTACGAGTGACCATTCAGGGGCTTCCATGGGAAACGATCATGGAACAACATTATGATTTACTCAAGGCTTTAGTTGATAAAAAACCAGAAGAAGCTCGATTTCAAACGGGATTGCACTTACACATGATGCTGAAAGAACAGGAAACTGTTACTCAACGTTATCCCGAGTATTTCCAGCAGTAGCATTTTCTTGCGACCTCTTCTATTTTTATAATTAACCTTTGTTTTTGAGTAATCTTTATTAAATAACAAAATATCCATTGACTTTGCAACTCCAACTAAATTACAATAATTATAAATAAATAATTATTATTGGAGGTTTTACTATGTCATTGATTGGGAAAAAAATCGAAGAATTTAATGCACATGCTTATCATCAAAGAGAATTTTTAGAAGTCAGTGAAAAAGATCTTATGGGGAACTGGAGTATTCTTTGCTTCTATCCAGCTGATTTTACTTTTGTTTGTCCTACTGAATTAGAAAACTTACAAGAACAATACAGTACATTGAAATCTTTAGGTGTTGAAGTCTTTTCTTGCTCTACCGATACCCACTTTACTCACAAAGCATGGCATGATACATCAGATGCTATCGGTAAAATCGAATACGTGATGATCGGTGATCCGTCTCATCAGATTTCTCGTATTTTTGATGTTTTGGATGAAGAGCAAGGATTAGCTCAGCGAGGAACATTTATTATTGATCCAGACGGAATCGTTCAAGCTATGGAAATCAATGCAGATGGAATCGGTCGTGACGCTAGTGCACTGATTGATAAGATTCGCGCTGCTCAATATGTACGTACCCACCCAGGTGAAGTTTGTCCGGCAAAATGGAAAGAAAGTGGCGAAACATTGAAACCAAGTTTTGATCTTGTTGGAAAGATTTAGGTGGTGGATATGTTAGACAAAGAAACTAAACAAAATCTCGAACAATATTTAGCACTGATTGAATCTCCTATTGTTTTTTCTGTTAGTTTGGATACTAGTGAAAATAGTCAAAAACTAGCTGAATTTACGAAGGAAATAGCCGAAATGTCTCCTAAAATCTCTTGGGAAAAAAGAGATTCGATGCGAACACCTAGTTTTTCTATCAATCCAGTTGGCAAAGAAAGTGGAATCGTTTTTGCTGGTATCCCCCTCGGTCATGAATTTTCCTCTTTTTTACTAGCTATGTTACAAATTAGTGGACGGGCACCGAAAATTAGTGAATCTTTGAGTCTTAAAATAAAAAAAATAACACAAACATTGCATTTTGACAGTTATGTTAGCTTGACTTGTCATAATTGCCCCGACGTTGTACAGGCATTGAATATATTAGCTGTATTAAATCCAAATATTACTCATACGATGATTGAAGGTGGGATGTTCCAAAAAGAAATCGATGATAAAAAAATCATGGCAGTGCCAACTGTGTTTTTAAATGGAGAAGAATTTAGTAGCGGACGCATGACGATCGAACAAATTGTTGAAAAAATCACTGGCCCTTTGATTGAAGAAGAGTTGTTTGAAAAAGAACCTTATGATGTATTAGTGATTGGCGGTGGACCAGCAGCTAGTAGTGCAGCTATCTATGCAGCACGTAAAGGAATCCGTACAGGACTTGTCGCTGATTCTTTCGGCGGACAAGTCGTTGAAACACTCGGGATTGAAAATATGATTGGTACCCCTTACACAGAAGGTCCAAAATTGATGCAGCAAGTAGAAAGTCATGTGCGTAGTTACCCTATCGACATTATGATGAATCAACAGGCCGTTTCCTTAAATAAAGAGCAACATTTTATTAATATTGGCTTAGCTAACGGTATATCACTTAAAGCAAAAACCGCCATCATCGCGACAGGTGCGCACTGGCGTTCTATCAATGTACCAGGCGAAAAAGAGTTTAAAAATAAAGGAATTGCTTATTGCCCACACTGTGACGGCCCTTTATTTAAAGGAAAAGAGATTGCTGTAATCGGTGGTGGTAATTCTGGTGTTGAAGCAGCGATTGATCTAGCTGGGTTAGCAAAACATGTTTATGTTCTAGAATTCTTACCCGAATTAAAAGCAGATCAAGTTTTACAGGATAAACTAGTTTCTCTTGCGAATGTCACTGTTATCAAAAATGCAGCGACGAAAGAAATCAGCGGGTCGAATCAGGTCGAATCTCTCTCCTATATCGATCAACATACGAAAGAGTTGCATACTCTAGCTGTTTCAGGTGTATTCATTTTAGTCGGTTTACTTCCTAACACGGATTGGCTAGATGGAACAATCGAAATGAACCCAAGAAATGAAATAGTGACTGAGAAAAATGGCGCGACGAATATCCCCGGTGTTTTCGCAGCTGGTGATTGTACAGATAGTCCATACAAACAAATCATTGTTTCAATGGGTTCAGGAGCTACTGCAGCTTTAGGAGCCTTCGATTATTTGATGCGCACTTGAGCGATGAAGATTATACAAAAGACAGATAGAGGTTGTAAGCCTGCCGTTTCGCTCCGAGTCACAAGGAACAATTTAATAAACAGTTTCTCATGTTTGTTGAATATTGTGACTTGTGACCAAGGAGTTGACAGGACAACACCGTTCACTCGGAAAAAAGGATTGTGACAAGAATTTTGTCACAATCCTTTTTGTTTTTTTGAATAATCGCTTTTTCTTCTCTTTTTCTTATATACTATAAGTAGTAAATAATTTGAAAAAAAGAAAGGTGACTGATTATGGCGCAAAATCGTATTTTTACGACAAGTTTTGCAAGCGTTTATCCTATGTATGTAGCAAAAGCGGAGAGAAAAGATCGTATAAAAGAGGAAGTAGATGAAATCATTTGTTGGCTGACGGGTTATTCCCAAACAGAACTAGAATATCAACTACAAAAACAAGTGACTTTCGAACAATTTTTTGCGGAAGCCCCTGTCCCCAATCCTTCACGTTCCTTGATTACAGGTGTTGTTTGTGGTGTACGAGTAGAAGACCTCGAGGATAACTTGATGAAAGAAATTCGTTATTTAGATAAAATGATCGATGAGCTAGCAAAAGGCAAAAAAATGGAAAAGATCCTCAGAAGTTGATTTTTCCAGAGATATTCTTCTCCTTCGCTCATTTTGTAACATTTAATTTGGTAAAATGACTAGTTCACGTTAAAATAAGTCAAAGGAGGTTTTCTTATATGTTTGAGACGATTAAACAAAATATTCAAAAATACGCCTTATTAAGAGCTGCTGTTTATATTATTTCTGGGATTGCGATTGTGCTAAACCCTTCTGCTGTTTTTCATTTTATCGGTTATCTGATCACCGCCTATCTTGTTTTGCTTGGGTTGTTGAATCTTTTTGAGGCTTACCGTTTTAAAAGAAAAACAGGTTCTTGGAGTATCGGTCTGTTCAGTGGTCTTTTTTTCCTGATCTTAGCTCTGATCGTTTATGCTTTTGCACCTGCAATCGTTTCTATCCTGCCGATTCTTCTTGGATTAGCTGTTATCATCAACAGCTTGTTCCAGTTGTTCTTCAGCATGAATACAAAAGCTAAAAGTTGGAGTGTTTATAGTATTCTGTTGTTGATTGGCGGATTCGTCTTATTGTTCAATCCATTCAAAAGTTTGATGCTTCTATTCCAAATATTCGGCTTTATTTTGATTTTCATGGGCATCCAGGAGATTATCAATTTCATCAGAATAAGAAAAATGACTATACGTTAATCATTTTTAGTTATTAAAATAGACCGTATAAAAACCAACAATCCAAAAAGATCTTTTTGATTGTTGGTTTTTTTGTGAGTATATTTTCCTATTTTTTCAATAATGTATGTTATGCTAAGTTCGGGCTATATTTTATACAAAGGAATGATGAGAATGGAATTTATTGGTATTTTATGCCTGATATTGATTTCAACAACGATTGGCTCACATATCTCGCGGAGATTAGGTATCCCAGCAGTGATTGGACAATTACTTGTTGGTGTTTTGCTAGGCCAAGCTGGATTGAATTGGGTCAAACCTGATATTCTAGTCCATGACTTTTCGGAGATTGGTGTGATCTTATTAATGTTTTTAGCTGGTCTGGAAAGTGATTTATCTCTTTTGAAAAAATATTTCCGACCTGGTATGTTCGTTGCTTTGCTTGGGATCATCTTCCCGGTTGTTTTTGGCTGGTTGACAGGCGAAGCATTCCAAGTTTCGGGAAATGAAGCGATTTTCTTTGGGATTATTCTTGCGGCAACTTCTGTCAGTATTTCAGTAGAAGTATTAAAAGAACTAAACGTAGTGAATACAAAAGAAGGATCAACAATTTTGGGTGCTTCTGTGGTAGATGACATTTTAGTCGTTTTAGTTCTAAGTTTCAGCCTATCTTTTCTAACGGGGGAAGCTTCTAGCAATGCTTCTTTACCGCTTGTTTTGATTGAACAGCTAATTTATTTTGTTTTTATTTTCTTATTAGTCAAATGGATTGCGCCTTTCCTACTTTCATTTGCAGAAAAAGTGTACGCAAATTCTTCTATTATCATCGTATCACTAGTTATTTGTTTAGGAATGTCTTACGTAGCGGATCTTGTTGGGCTTAGCTCTGTCATTGGTGCTTTTTTTGCTGGGATAGCTGTCAGTCAGACAAAGGTTAAAGAAGAAGTATACCACAATGTAGAGGCTTTAGGATATGCAGTATTTATACCAGTATTTTTTGTCAGTGTAGGATTAGAAGTTGATTTTTCTGACTTTAGTGAACAACTACTCTTTATTTCTATATTGACGCTTGTAGCGATTTTGACCAAATTGCTTGGAGGTTATTTTGGTGCTCAGATTGCCGGTTTTTCTCAACATAGTTCATTGATGGTCGGTGCTGGTATGATTTCGCGTGGAGAAATGGCTTTGATCATTTTACAAATTGGACAGCAAAGTCAATTGATCGAACCACAGTACTATTCACCTTTAGTTATCGTGATTTTATTAAGTACACTTATTTCTCCACTTGTTCTCAAATATTTTACAAAGAAAGTTTATGAAGTGTGAGTAAATCAAAAAGAAGTTGTGAAAGAGACATCGTGAAAACCGTTTATTTGAAAAAAGGACTGTGACGATAACGCCACAGTCCTTTTACTGTACTTAAAAAGCAATTTTTTATTGATAATTTTGGTTGAGGTATTGCAATAGTTCCGGTGCTCGTTTGGTTGCTGAATCATCATCTTCTTTATTTTCCAACATGCTGACCATCATATAACCTTGGTTATCAGGATTGAAAGCAAACAAGAAACTGTTCTCTTTCCCCTTTTCATCCTGTTTTTCTTTGATTTCCGCTGTACCAGTTTTCGCTGCCAACGGAATCCCTAAAGCAGAAAGAGAATGTGCTGTACCATTTACATCTTGCACAACTTCTCTCAGATCTGGCACGATCGTTTGTACTGCTGTTTCGCCGATGACATTCTTCTTATCTTTTGTCTCTTTATCTGCAATCAATTTAGGATAGACAAGTGTGCCATTGTTGGCAAAAACAGAATACATTGCTGCTTGCTGGATAGGATTAATTAGAAGTTCGCCCTGTCCATATCCAGTATCAGCTAGCAAGATATCTGAGTTAAAGCTATCTTCATTAGAAATTTGTGCTGGATTCATACTAATTGGCAAATCAAGGTCTTCACCAAAAATGAATTTATCTAAGCCTGTACGAAATTTTTTCTCACCCATTTTCAACGTTTCTTGTGACATATATATATTATCGGAATAGATCAAAGCAGTTTTTAAGTCTACTTGTGATACATCACTGACACGCGTTACTTGATAAGATCCCCATGAACTGTCTTTTTGCCATTTAAGCCCGTTGATCGTCAATACTTCATTTGGATCGATAGTGCCGTTGTCGAGACCGATTGCTGCTGTGATCATTTTAAACGTAGATCCAGGAGCATAACCTGTCGCAAATCGACTGATGAATGGCTGTTCAGCATTTTCTTCATAAGCTTTGTAATCTTCTTGTGAGATCCCGTTTGTCATTTTGTTTGGATCATAGCTTGGAGAGCTAGCAAGCGCAAGAAGATCACCGGTTTTTGGCGTTGTCGCAACAGTTGACCCAGCTTTTCCTCCTAGACTGTCAAAAGCTGTTTTTTGTGCCTTCGCATCGATTGTCAATTTGATATCTTTGCCATTTTGAACTTCATGTTCGATCAGAACTTTTTTCTCTACACCGTCTGCATCTGTAATGCTTAATTTCCCACCTGTTGTCCCACGAAGATCCTTATCAAAAGCCATCTCCAAACCTGAGCGACCGATTTTTCCATTACTGCTTAATTCTGGATTCTTATCAATATCTTCTGCTGTGATATCTCCCACGTAACCAATCAGCTGAGCAGCTGCTTCACCCAAAGGATAATATCTGCCGTCTACTTCTTGAATGGTAGCTCCAGCTGGAAGTTCTGGCGTTGCTCCATCAATGATTTTCAATGGGACAAAGTAATCGGGTTGTACCCAGCTTTGTGAAATCGCCTGATTGATAGCATCTTCTGTTAAGTCGAAGGAGGAAGCAATCGCTTTGATATTGGCTGTTTTTTCGTCTCCATCTCCAAATTTACTTGGAACGACTCCTAATTGTTTTAGTTTGCCTGTTGTTGCTAATGGTTCACCATTTCGATCTATAATATTCCCTCTTGCTGCTTCTTGTGTGGTCAGGCTTACTTTGTCATTTCCTTCCATTTCTGGAAAAACCAAGTTGGGTTGCCAGTTGATCGTGGTTTGACCATCATTTCTGTCTAATGTTCCTTTATAAGAAAGATCTTTCAATTCACCTAATGAGGTATTCATCTTTGCTTTATATGAGAAGCTATAAGTAGAATCGTCTTTTTTATCTACTTTTAGATTCGATATCTGAAGTCCTTTGACATCAGCAGCACCGTATATATTCTGGTATTTCTCTAAGATCTCTTTTTCAGATAATGCACTTTTATTTGCCGCCTTTTTTGATGCCATTTCTGCAGCTTTGTTATAATCTCCCTTGTTCAAAGCTTGGACAAATTGCTCAACTGTCTTTTCTCCAGCTTCTACTGCTTGGGTTTCTTGATAGTGCTGGTAGTAAAAATAACCGCCACCCGCAGCTGCTATTAAGATCACTGCGCCGGCAATATAAGCGCCTGTTCGATTTTTGCCGTGCTTGTCACTTCTTTTCATTTTTTCCTCCTTCTCTTGCTTGTCATTCCTTTATTTTCACTATTTATCCCTGTTTATTCTAACATAATAAAAGAAGTCAGAACATAACATAGATTGTTATTTCTAACTTCTTTTATTTTCTTTACTTAATTATTCAGAAATTTTTTGATTGCTTCTTGGTTTTTGGTCAAATCTAATTCCAGAACACTTCCGGAAGGCGTATTGTCGTTGAAGTCCCAACTGCCGTCTACTGGTACGGATAATGTATCGATCTTTTTATTATTGTCTTTGAGGAAATCCATACCACAATCCAGAAGCACACTTTCTGGAAGGTTCGTTTGGATACTACCAAGTAATTTCCCAACCGCTTTGGGTAGCTTGAATATTGAAGTTACGTCTTTCAGCTGCTGAGAGATCGCTTTAATCACTTGTTGCTGTCTTCTAATCCTCCCAAAGTCCCCTTCTTCGTCTTCACGGAATCGAGCATACTGCAGTAACGTATTGCCATCCATTACTTGCTTCCCTTTTTTTATATATACGCCATCTAAATCTAAAGATTTTTCTGCATCAATCTCTACTCCATCTGGAAACAGTTCATTGACGCAATCGATAAAATCTTGAAATGTGATACTTGCATAATACGGGGCTTCAAATTTGAAATTTTCCTTTAATGTTTGGTTTAATAAATCAACTCCTCCGTAAGAGTACGCTGCATTGATTTTATCCATTCCGTAACCTGGTATATCGACATATGAGTCTCTCATGATAGAGATTAGTTTTGCTTGTTGTGTTTTCTGGTCGTATTGTGCAACCATAAGTGAATCTGAGCGACCATTTTCGTCTTTCGAACGGGCATCCGAACCAATCAAAGCCACGTTTAGTGTGGTAGGGACACTTTTCGGCTCTACCTTTTTCACAGTTGAGGTCTGTTTTGCAGACGAAAATCCATGGACAAATTCAATCGAAAAAAAGCCGACTACTAGTGTAAGCAGTAACAAAACAGATAATATGATTTTTTGAAATACTTTCATTGCGAATTCCTCTTTCTAAAAAGAATCTCTCGCTTGAAAAATAAAAGATAGTCCTTTATGATAATTCAAACTGAGAGATTCTCAGTTTCTCTTTATTGTTTTTCAGGTCGATAGAGCGGCAACTCTTCGGCCTGTATCTTCGAAGAAATATTCAACGTGATCCCGATTCCTAAAGAAAGGATCAGATAACTTGTTCCTCCATAACTAACAAATGGTAATGGCACGCCCGTCATTGGCATAAGCCCTGCGATACTTCCCACATTCATTATCGTCTGAACGAATAGCAAAGTTCCGAATCCTAAAAGAAACAATCCAGCTTGCTGATTTTTACAGCGACTGCTTAAACAAAAGATTCTCATGCATAATGAGAACAATAAGAAAAGCACACACAATGCACCGATTAGCCCAAGCTCTTCTGTAATAATCGAAAAAATAAAATCTGTTTCTGTCTCTGGAAGATACCCTTTTTTTGTGATACTATTTCCTAATCCCCGCCCAAATATGCCACCATTATATAGTGCATAAAACGAATGGGTCATTTGATAGCCCGCACCATGACTATCGATAAAAGGATCTCTTAAAGTCGCGATCCTTTCATAAGCATGATTAAACATCTGTGGAAGCCAACCTTTATTTCCTAAATATAATACCCCGCCTGCTGCTCCAATCAGCAATGCAGAAAAAGTAACGATTAGATAGATCCCTTTTTTAAATGGAACCGCCGCTGCCCAAAATATGACCCACGCAATCGAAAGGATCATCAATGCTCCAGCAATCTTTGGCTGGAATAAAATCAGAAAAGTTATACCTACTGTAATCAGGAATGGTTTTTTTAGATTTTTTGGCGGATTATTTCCGTCACGAAAAAACCAGCTTAGATAAAAAATCAGAAAAAGATTTGCTAATTCTGAAGGCTGGAATTGAATGCCAAACAGAGAAATCCAACGTTGTGCACCATTGACAGTGACACCAAATATTCCTACTCGTACTAAAATTAAAAAGAAAATCGATAAAGCTAAACCATATCCTGCTATTTTAGGGTGAAGTAAATAGTGTAGTTTGACTGAACGAGCTAAGAAGATCACGCTCCAACTCAAAAATATGAAAATTAGTTGACGCAATAATAGACTTTTTGTATTTTCATCGGCTTGCAATAAACGATAAGAACTGGCACTGTATACTTCTAAAAGACCGATCATGGACAAAGTCAAATAAGGACCCAAAATCCACCAATCGATCTTTTTTCTTTTTTTCACCGCATCTCCTCCTCACACAGCAATCCACTTGTCAGGTGAGGAGCGAGTTTGTCTCATCAAATAAGTCAGTCACAAAAATATAAAGAAAAGGTCAGAAACCTTTTCGAACAAGAATTCTGACCTAGCATCATCTCATCGTCCGAGTTTTAGCACTATACAACGTAAAGAAAACATTCTTAGCTATTGGAAAAAGCCTTAATCCGACAGTTTCTGTTTTACCCATTGGCGACTTTCGACGTTTCTGGGCAATAGCCTATGTTTGTATAGGAGCCTCACCTAACAAGGTTATTACTATATTCTATTTACGAGTCCATGATAGACTTTTCCTAATGATTAGGCAATGGAATTTGAAATGAAATAGTGAAATTTAACAATCTTTAATATTTTTTAGAAAAAAATAACAAATAAGTTGAAAGAATCCCGTTGCAAATTCTTTCAGTTGCACCAGGATTCTTTGATAATTTTTTAGTTTTATGTGTTTTTTTATATGTTTTTTCACTTTTCGGAATAAATGTTTATTTGTTAAAGTAATTAAACAATCCGCTAATCGTTTGATCTGGCATTTCTATTTCCTTACCATCTAAAGTAACAGTAGTAACGACAAAATGGTCTTGCAATGGCGGAACTTCTAAGTACTGCCCTTGCAGAAAATCATTCACTGTTTCATATTCTTTTTTCATTTCTTTTGAATCTGTCGATGGTTTATAGCTTATTTTTAACATAACTAGTGCTCCTTTTTATTCGGGACGTGCAATCGTGAAAATTTCTCCTATTGCTGCATAATCATTTCCTGCCAAACGGCTTACAGCATTCAATTTTCTTGGATCGATCCTTCCTGTCTTATCATCATAGACTGTTTCATTTAAATGATATTTCTGTACTTCTAGCAAAAATAAATCAGCTGTTACTTTATTTTTATTCCGTATCTCGACATGTTCATATAAGGATGTTTCAAAACGAACTTTTGCTTCTGTCAATGCTGGTACTGAAATGATTACTGAATCAGTTAAAGTCAAGTCAGTCAGGTACAGTTCGCTTTCCTCATTAGGCAGATTGGCTGCTGTTTTATTTACTTCTTCTACGTTGTCCTCATCAAGGATATGGATAACAGCTTCTCTTGTCTCAAGAATATTCTTTGCTGTGTCTTTTACTGCATCTTGTTTTCTCTGGATCGCCAAGGATAAGATGGGTGGATTCGAACTGACGATATTGAAGTAACTGAAGGGTGCGATATTCACTATATCTTTTGCTGATTTAGTCGTTACTACTGCTACTGGTCTAGGGATGACTGAACCAATCAGCAACTTGTAATTTTCACGTTCTGTCAATTCTGAAGGACTCCGCTCAAACATGGTTTCGCCTTCTTTCTATAAAATTCGTTAAAAAGCAGATCTTGAAGACAAAATGAAAAGTAATGCTTTTTTCATCTTCTTAGAATCTGCTTTAAACTATCTATCAATTTTTCTTTTTTGTCAAGAATCTGTGCCGTGCGTGTTTTTTAGTTATTTGCTTTACTTGCGGCTTCGACATATCTTTTAGTGATCAATTGCGGACGGGTGATAATAGATCCAACTACGACTGAAAAAGCACCTAATTCATATGCTTTCTCTACTTGTTCAGGAGAGTCAGTATGTCCTTCCATAATTACTGGGATATCGACTTGTTCTATGATTTGATTCAATAAATCAAAATCAGGTGTCTGCGTCTTTCGTGAATATTCTGTATAGCCTGCTAAAGTCGTAGACAAAAGATCAAAACCATCTTCTTGCGCTTGAAGCGCTTCCTCAAAAGTCGAAATATCTGCCATAGCTAACCGACCGTGTTCGTGAATCATTTGGACAAGTTCAGCAGTTGTTTTTTCTGTCGGACGTTTACGAGAAGTTGCATCCAGTGCAATGATTTCTGCTTGCGTCTCCAAAAGTTCTTCCACTTCTTTTTCTGTCGCAGTAATAAACACTTCTGACCCATCGTAATCTCTTTTGATAATCCCTATTACCGGTAAATCAACGATTCGCTTGATTTCATTGATATCTTCTGTCGTATTTGCTCGAATACCAACTGCTCCGCCTTCTTTTGCAGCCAAAGCCATTCTCCCCATAATAAAAGAACTGTGTAGCGGCTCGTTTTCCAAAGCTTGACAAGAAACGACGACTCCGCCTTTGATTTGTTCCAGTGTATCCACAATATCTCCTCCAGTAATGTTATATAAAAATACAGCTTCATATAAAAATGTAACCCTTTTCTATTCAGGAGTCAATAATGAGCTATTTCTTTCAGCAGACCTTTCTTACTAAAAGAAAATTACTTCAAATTCTTCGTATACGACCAGCTTCTCTTCTGTAAATTCTATGTTCAACGCTTCTTTATAAGCATGTTTAAAAAACTCAGCATGGACTTTCCGCCAATAAGCTAATGTCCGATCCCCTTCTCCTTCTTTCCAAGCATGCTCTTTCGTGACTTCACTAAAAGGCAAGATGGTCACATTTATATTTTTGATGATACAAACTGGTTCATTTTTTCCATTCAGGACCACGTCTAATTGACCAACTTTTGGTAAAGGCTCATTCTCTTGTTTATACAGATCGTAACCACTTGATGTACCAGTCTTTATCTTTTTTACAACTAGTTCGCTCAACTCGTCTGCCATTTTTTCTGTATCCCCAAATGAAAAGAAACCTAATTTTTCTGATTGATAACTAGGATATTTTTCTTGGAACTTTTTGACATATTCTTCTACTTGCTGATACATAACATCCACCCCTTTGCTTTTTATAATGAAAAAACCATCCAGATACTAGCATAAACAATTATCTGGATGGTGAGCATAATGAATTATTGAATATTCAAGACACGCAGACTATCTTCAACGATTTGTTTTGGTGTTAAATGATAACGTTCATAAAGCTGCCCTACAGGAACGCTATCCGTGAATTCTTTCTCTGCACCAAAATTTAATACGTTCATTGAAGAATCACCATAATAACGACTGATATTTTCGCCAAATCCTCCTGACAAACTACCATCTTCTAATGTGATGACTAATTCGTGTGTTTCTTTTAATTTATCTAATGTTTCTACGTCATTTTCTGTGATCGTTCCTGGATTGATCAACGTTGCTTCGATTCCTTTTTTTCTAAAAGCTTTTACTGTTTCTTTTCCTAATTCAAGAAAACCGCCTAAAGCTAAAATTGCTACTTTTCCTCCATTATTTACTGTTTGATAGGCTGGAATACTATAATCATTTGCGATAGCTGTACCATGTTCTACACCATGTGTAGGAATTCGGATTGCTACAGGCTGCGCTGTTTGTTCGAACGCCCAATCTAGCATAGAGATCATATCCTCTTTTGTTGCTGGAGCAAGATATTTGATGTTCGGGATACTTGATAAGTAAGGAATGTCAAATGTTCCTTGGTGTGTTCGGTCACTAGCTGAGATCGTTCCGCCACCGACTAAAATAATCACTGGATTCTCGTTGATCGCTAAATCATGTGATAATTGATCATATGCCCGTTGCAAGAAAGTACTTGATTGGAAGACGACTGGACGTACTCCCTGAGAAGCCAAAGCAGAAGCAAACGTGATGGAATGCTGCTCAGCGATCCCCACATCAAAATAATGATCTGGATGTTTTTCTTGGAATGTTTTCAGTCCAAAGGCGCCTGGTATTGCTGCATTGACTGCGGCAATAGGAGCTGTACTTGTTTGCATTTTCTTATCCAAATAATCCATGATGATCATATTAAATGTTTCTCCAGAAGTTACCTGCTTTGCCTCCCCGGTGGACAGATCAAATGGTACATGCCAATGATATTTCATTTTATTATCGATTGCCGGCTGATAACCGCGACCTTTTTCCGTATGGACGTGAAGTACAATCGGATGATCAATATCTTTTACTTCTTCAAATAAACGGATCACCGTTTCCAGATCGTTTCCATTATCCACGTAACGGTAATCAAATCCCATTGCTTTAAATAGGTTATTGCTGCTTTTACCGTTGGTTTGACGAAGCTCAGCTAAGTTTTTATATAAACTGCCATGATTCTCATCAATAGACATCTCATTATCGTTTACTAATACGATTAGATTGGATTGTAAAACACCACCATTGTTCAATCCTTCAAAAGCTAAGCCACCACTTAGGGAGCCGTCACCGATAAATGCTACCACATTTCCTGATTCTTTCTTCAGATCTCTCGCTTTAGCTAAACCTGTTGCTAAGCTGATAGATGTAGATGTGTGCCCCACTGTAAAATAGTCATGTTTACTTTCATGTTGGTTGGAATATCCGCTCACTTCACGGTAATGTCCTTTTTCAAAACCATTTTTTCGACCAGTTAAAAGCTTATGACCATAAGACTGATGGGAAACGTCCCAAACGATTTTATCCTTTGGTGAATCAAATACATAATGAAACGCAATCGTTAATTCTACTACACCTAGATTCGGACCAACGTGCCCACCTACATCGCTGTCCTTTTGCAAGATTTTTTGGCGCATCTCTTCTGCCAACTGCTTCATTTCCTCAACAGATAATTTTTTGACATCTGCGGGGCTATTGATTGCATCCAATACATGTAATACTGTACTCATAATACATTCTCTCCTCCGTACTATCTTCTTTTAATGAAAATAGATTTGTTACACTTTATCTATTCTACTACTTAGAGTTGACTCTAAGTCAATAGCATTTTAAAAAAATTTCAGAGAAAACTTGTTATATAAGTAGATCTTCGCACGAATCAGGACTCAAATAAAAACCTTCTGCAGACAATTAAAAAGATTTGTAGAAGGTCTCCTAATTAAGGTCTCATCAAGAAATATGTTTTTTTAATAGGTGAAGTTCCTGAGCAATATGATACAAATGGATGTTTGCACCTTTTAATGAGATTGGATAGATCTTTGTCTTTTCAGTTTCTAATCCATTTTGATAGCTAGCAGCATCGCATAAAACCACTCGTTTTTTTGAACACAAACATTCATCAGGTAATTCTTCTAAAGAACGAAATAGAATGGGGTTTATTTCAGCCATATCTTCTTCAGCATACAAATGAAATTGGGTTCGATAAAAAAATTGTTTGACTGAACTTTCTGAAACAACAAATATTTCTATCTCTTGCTGTATCATCTGTTCTCTGGTAATCAAAGAAAGACTCTTAACAAATTTTCGGATGAAATTTTCATTCCATCTTAGTTGGATTTGATTTTTCTTTTTCCACTCTTCCAATATTTCTACAATTTTTCCGTACAGAAGTTGTTCTTTTTCTGATAGAAGATAGATCCTTTCCGGTAAAAATACTTGTCCATCTGCCCACAACGTACGGACAAATTGTAAAAAGGATTGCTTGAAAATAAAATTTTCTGCATCGTCGATTTCAGCGATACTAATAATCTGTAAAATCAATTCATTCAGTGATAGGTCATTGAGAACAAAATTTTTATAAACAACTTCGAAATCTTTTCTTAACAGCTCCATGTTCTCATTGGTATAATTTCTACTGTTGAACAAAGAAAAAATATAATAGACATCTTCTTCTTGTAAGTCTAGAATTCCTTTTTGCTCTTCCAATCCTTGACAGACTAATTGAAATAACGGCTTCGTTTCTGCGCTTTTCTTATCTTCTTCTTTCAGTCCAAGGGGAAATGCCTTTCTTCCGATTGCGATCTCTATTCCCCGTATGATAAAGGACTTTTCATCTTCCGAATATCTTCTTTTAAAAAAATGAGTCTCTACATAATCAATCAACTCGTTACAAGCTTCTTCTACATACGGATTTTTATTTTCATAGCCTTCCCAATTGACATAGCGTACTAAAGCTAGCAAGATGTTCCGCGAGTCAAATTCTGGGATAATGATTTCTTTATTTTTCAAATAATCATTTTCTTTAAAAAAATCCAATACGATTTTTTTGATTGTATATACTTTGCTCAAAGAAATAAATTCAAGATCAGCCAGTTCTGTACTCGTGAATATACCATTAAAATAATAACTTAAAAACTTTAAAAAATAAGATTGACCGTACAGAAACTGAGTGAGCTCAGAAAGAGCAATACCATGTTTGAATACGAGTTTATACTTATGCTTCTCTCTTACTTGTTCTTTTATACAATATTCTAGACACTCGGCTAGACTTTCTAGATCGTGAAGGATCGTTGGTGTAGTCACCCTTAGTGAAATAGCTGTTTGTTCGATATCTATTTCTTGGAATTCAAATAATTGTTCACACAGATACACTTTTCTAAATATATTTCGCTCGATGTAATTTTCCAGCATTCCTGATACACGCCTCCAGTTTTTCTTATGATTTTATTTAATCATATCTGTAAATCGTATTTTTGTTTCCTTTTTATTTAGAAAAGCCCTTTCAAAAACCAATAAAAAAAGAAACTGGGACAAAAGTCAAACAAGCTCACAATTTCAGCCTCATTGTAGGTAGCTTTGAGCCGTTTGGACTTTTACCCCAGTCTTTTTTAGGGATGGTTATTCAAAGATGTCAGCGTCTAGTTCTTTGACTACATCTTTCAACAATTGGATACCAGCTGCGCTGTTACCAAATGGATCTAGTGCCGGGCTGAAGACACCTATGCCGTAACGATTTGGCACAGCTGCCATCAACCCGCCGCCTACACCGCTTTTTGCAGGTACACCAACATGGACGGAAAACTCTCCTGATTCATCATACAAACCAGCAGTTGTCATAATTGATTTGACGATTGTAGCACTTTCTTCAGTAATGATTTGTTTGCCATTCCAAGGAGCAATTCCTTTATTTGCCAGCACAGCAGCTAATTTTGCTATACCTGTAGCGGTGACATTGACGGAACATTGTCTGAAATAGGCATCGAGTATCTCTGGAACGTCTCCCTCGATCATTTGATTGCCTTTCATGTAATAAGCAAGAGAGCGATTGATATCACCTGTTCTTGATTCAGAATGATAGATTTCTTCATTCAATGTGATATTAGGATCATCACAGATCTCTTTCATAAATGACAAGATTCGCTCAAATCTTTCATCTGCATCTTTACCGGCAATCAACGAGGTTGTTGCAATCGCTCCTGCATTAACAAAAGGATTCATTGGATGTTTGCGATGGTTGATTTCCATATTCATGATAGAATTGAAGGCAAAACCGGTTGGTTCCGTGTTGATTGTTTGAAAGACTTTTTCTATTCCGTTGTCTTTGATTGCTAATAACAATACGGGAACTTTTGACATGCTTTCGATGGCAAAGCGCACATCGGCATCTCCTCCCTCAATCAGTTGTTTTGTATCCAAATCATAAATCGCCATACCTAATTGTTTAGGATCCACTTCAGCTAATGCTGGAATGTAATCCGCCACTTGTCCTGTTTGATAATAGTGGAAATTTTTTCCAATCAATTGTTCTAATTCTTTTACTTCCATTTGAATAACCAGCTTTCATTTTTTATTTTTCTGCATGCTGGAATTTATGACGGCATGCGTAGATCGTAAATGGAATAACTAAGACGATAAGATAAGAAACAATCAGAATCGTTTCATAAATCCCGTGCTGTCCAGCTGCGATACTAGCAGGTGGAACAAATGAGATACAAAAAGCAAAAAGTGAAGTCAAAAGACCTAAACAAGCAACGATTACTTTTACAACTTTTCCGCCTGGAACCTGATAGGCTCTTTCAAGACTGTCATCTTTAAAAACCAGCTTCAAATAGCCCGCGAAAAACATAAAGTACAACATCAGGTAGATTACAACAGTCAATGACATCGCTGCAAGAAATGAAAGATTATTCCCCCCGCCGCTTAATGTAAAGACGGCTGCCCAGATTGTTGCAACGATCCCATTTGCGATCATCAAATGAGCAGGAACACCGTGTGTGTTTTCTTTTGCAAAATATTCAGGAAGTAATCCTTCTTCTGCTGCTACGTGAAGTGCTTTTGAAGGAGAGGTTACCCAAGAAGCAATTTCTCCGATGACACCTAAACAAACAAGAATCGCAAGAATTTTCGCAATCCATGCAAGATTTGGATCAATGTGTCTTAATAGGAATTCTAACGATTGAATCACCCCTGTATTAAGAGACAAACCATGTTGAGGTACTGTAGTAGCGACGGTCAATCCGCCAAAAGTATCTAAAATGATTGCCAGAATAACCAATACAAACATTGCTAATGGATAATCCTTTTTAGGGTTTTCCATTTCATTTGCATGACTGGCAGATGTTTCTACGCCCATATATGCTAAAATAAAGGAAACAAAAACAACCAGCGTAGGCAATTTCGAAAAATCAGGAATCAATGTTTTCATAGACAGTGTCGTTTGTAGTGGAGCGCCTGAAGCGACATAATGGATCCCTAAGCCAAACAGGACTAATGCTGGCAACAAGATACCAGCTACAAAACCGATCCGAGCAATCAATGAAGTGTATTTGGTTCCTTTTAACTGAGAGAGTAAAATAGCCCAGAAAATAATCAATAGGATTGCCAATTTCAGATATTTATTGTTTTGTATAGCACCAATACCCGTTGCATAGGATAATGCACCAGTTAAGAAATACAGCATGGTCAAGTAGCCAACTGTTATCTCAAACCATTGGAAAAAGATTGCGGCAAAACCGAATCGTTTTCCCAATGTGCGACTGACCCAAGTATAGACACCGCCTTTTTCCCATCCTTTCACCGTTGCCATCTCTGCTGCGCACAATGCCACAGGGATAAACCATAGCAAACCGCCTAATAACAAGAAAAATACTAAGCTGAAGCCTGAGGTCGCGAATGTGGGATATTCATATAATGAAACGACCATTGAGATGGTCATAGCCAAAAAGCCAAAGAACGTTAATTTTTTTGCAGGAATTTTCGTTTTGCTTTGTTGCATGAATCTTCCTCTTTTCTATTTGAATTTGTTTCAATTGAGTTTGTTGCCAAAGAAGAAAAAGTCCAATCCTTCTTCTTGTTCTTCTTTTGTAGTAGTGATCGTTGTAAAGTGCATCGCCGATTTTAAAATCACTGTTGTCAGCACATAGGCATACACGGCAGTAATGATGACACCAATCACTTGAATCCCTAAGAAGTACCAGCTGCTTGGATTCGTTAGTAGATGGCTGTTAGATGCAAAGATCCCTATCAGAATCGTACCTGTGAATCCGCCCATGCCATGAACACCCCACACATCAAGTGCATCATCCCATTGTTTCTTTTTACGAAAATCAACAGCAGCATGACAGACGATACCCGCAATGATCCCAATCAGCATGGCACTTTTTGCTTCTACATAACCGGCACAAGGCGTAATGGCTGCCAATCCAGCAACGGATCCTGTTAGTACGTCGACAAAATCAAAGCCATTTCCTTTTACTTTTGCAATGATCAGCCAAGTAATCATCGCAAATGCAAGAGCGATGAATGTTGAACCAAATGCATTGACTGCTTGTTCATCTGCTCGAAGTGCACCACCGGAATTAAAACCGAACCAGCCAAACCAAAGCAGTCCTGTACCGATAGCAGCTGCCATAAGACTGCTATGCTGACTTCTTTCTCCTAAAGGAATCTTTCTTTGACCAAGTGTGAGGATACATGCTAAAGAGCCGAATCCAGCTGTCGTGTGGATGACTGCTCCACCAGCGAAATCTCTAAATCCCATCTGATCCAAAAATCCGCCGCCCCATATCCAGTGGCAAACAGGGAAATAAATCAGCAGATTCCAAAAAATAACAAGTATAATATAGCCTTTTAAATTCAATCTCCCTGCAAAAGCTCCTGTCATCAAAGGAACGGTAATCACGATAAACATCAGTTGGTAAAGAAAGAACATTAAAAATGGAATCGTTGCACCATGAAACATGTTGGGGAAGCTTGTAACATGTCTCATCAAAAAGAAATCTGCCGGGTTTCCAATAACACCGCCGATATCCCGTCCAAAGGCCAATCCGAATCCACCAAATACCCACATAATCGTTGTTATCCCAACGGAGAGAAAAGATTGAGACATGATCGTTAGTATATTATTCTTCCGTGCTAATCCGCCGTAAAAAAAAGCTAGACCAGGAGTCATCAGGCAAACCATTGCTGTACATAAAATCATGAATGCTGTATCTCCTGTATTGATAGGTAATGTATTCATTTTTTTCGCCTCCTTTCTACGATTACGAGTATAAAAGAAGGTGTAGTTGTTTTTTTCTTCTGTTTTTTTGAATTAATACTTGCATTTATAAAAGACAGACAATTAATAAAAGCTTGATGTGTTGTGCTCTTTTTCGTTTTTCACACAAATAAAGACAAAAAATAAACGGTCTTCTTTTTATAGAAAACCGTTTATTTTCGTCTTTTTTTATTTTTAAAGATATTTTTTCATAAGGAATAAAGAATACTTCATATAAAATATATAAAAAAGAACCGCAGCAAGTTTCGCTACGGTTCTCAAATTTATTCTTCATTTCAACATAAGTTTTTCTTCAATTTGCTTATAATTTACGTGCAAAGAATGAAACGACTAATACTAAAATGATTGCACCGATCAATGATGGAATGATAGCCATTCCTGCAATTGTTGGTCCCCAAGTTCCTAGTAAAGCTTGTCCAATTGCTGAACCTACTAAACCAGCAATGATGTTTGCGATGATCCCCATTGATGATCCTTTATTCGTGATTGCTCCTGCAATTGCTCCAATGATACCGCCAACGATTAATGCCCAAATAAATCCCATTTTAAATTCCTCCTAACTGACTTCTTACTTCTTATTGCACACGTGGTTCGTTATTTTCTTTGACTTTTTGTGCACCTTTGCCTACAGCAGATTTTGCTTTATCTGTTTGGCGTGAAGCAAATTGTCCTGTTGATTTTGCTGCTTCTGTTACTTTGTCTTGTACTGTTTCTTGATCTTTTTGGTATTCTTCTTGTGTTTTGATGTCTGCAACATTCACATTCACTTCGATAACATCTAAATGTGTCATATTGTTTACTTCAGTACTGATCAATTCTTTGATTTGGTTGTAAATATCTTCGATGTCTTTACCGTATTCTACGATCACATCTAGATCCACAGCTACTTGTTTCTTACCTACTTCTGTATTGATACCTGCTGTTACGTTATCTGTGTTGACTAATTTTTCAGCCATATTTGAGAAAAATCCGCCATCTAATGTCAATAGACCATCTACATCTTTCAATGCATAACCGATGATTTTTTGGATGACTTTGTCTTCATAAGTCAATTCACCATTCATCATGCGGTTTTCTCCTTTTTCATTTGCCAAAACTGATCCATTTGTTGTATTCATGTTTTTGTTTTCCATCTTTGTTTCCTCCTATGATTTAAAAAATTGATCAACTATTCCTGACTGTTTCAAATAAAAACCGATTCCTGCGCCAATTGCTGTCATGATTATGATCAACAATGTCTTGAAAAATCCAATCGTTAACCATAAAACAGCTAGCAGTAGTCCAAGACCCCCAAAGATAATAGGGAGCTTGTATGCTGAAAATAGTTCTTTCATTATTTGGCCCTCCTATTCCACTCGAGAGTGCTTGTAGTCTCTTGTATCTTCTTGTTCTTCATAACCGCTGTATGTGACTGCCACTTTGACCGTTTCTTTTGTTCCGAGTACTTTAGTCACTTCTTCTTCGATGTCTTGCATCAATACACCTGTTTTCCCTACTAATGAAGAAGTTCGTTTCAAGTCTCCGTTGACATGGATATGGATTCGATTTTTCGTTGAACGTATCCGTACTTTAGGTGAATGAATGAACTCTTCTTCGTGTAAATGGGAACGTACCAACCCTTCGATCGCTTTTTTGTCGATTGTTAGTTTGCCATCTTCCCGTTTCATAACGAAAGTTCCTCTTGACTTTGGATAGAAAAGAACGACTAGCAAGATGATAATAGCAAGAACGGCAAATACTACAGCTGCCCAGAAAATATATTGTTGCATGTAGTAATTCGTTAAAGTAAAGAAGCGAAATCGTTCCAATTGTTCAGGCATAATATACGGCGCATTGATCAACGCAATCGCTAGAAATACTGAAAGTAGCAGTAAACTCATGATAACACCGATTATTTTTAACCCCTTATTCATTTTCCACCTCCTATAAACTTATTTTTACCCTGTAAATAACTCTACCGACAATCACAGTATAGATAGCGAACAGTTAGCATAGCATCAGTAAATAAAGCGCTACCAAACATTGCTGGATCATAACGGCGTTTTATTGCCAGTCTGATACTGAAATAACAATTGCTTACTTATTCTCTATTTACTTTTGATTGCTGGCTATACTTAAAGGATATTATTCAAGATTAAAAATTGCAAAGATTATGCTCAGTTATTATTACAAGATTCTATTTATTTATTAAATTTTTTCGGAGAATTAAAAAATACAATAAATAACTTTAGTTACTTTAATGCGTTCTTGCTTTATTTTTATATTATCATTTTTCTTATTTTCTTCTTTGGTTTATACTATTCTTATAAATAAAAACGAGGTATGTCCTATGATGAAAAGATTGTATTATTCATTGATCATAACGATTGGCTATTTGATTGTATCGAATCTTGGAAATATGGTATTTGGTATCAGTAAAGAATTCAGCTGGACTACTACACTATGGGAATCTTTATTCTTTTTCATCTTTGTATTTTTGTTACAAAATTATCGAAAAAAATAAACATGTGCCATCTATCTGTTGGCACATGTTTTAGGATTTATGGTACTTTTTATTCGGCAATCCATTTTATTTTTCTACTTCTTCTTAATACCTCTAACACTTTTGATTTATAAACTAATCCAATGCATCTACTTGCGCTTATTAAGCTATTTCAGCTAGATAGTACCACCCCATGCGTCAATGCTTGATTTTCCTTTTGTATAACATTGTATAAGCAATAAAGGACAAATAAGTGGTGATTACACCAAACCATTGAGTAAGAAAAATTCTGATACGTAAATAAACATGAACTTGAAAAAATTAATGAATCGGTTAGCTACTACGTAGTTGTCTTTTTTCTCATACAGTTCTGTTAACTTACACTTCTCTTCGCTAGATAATAAAAAATCCTCCAACTGTATTGTCCAATATAATCCCAGGCATCTTAGCATTATAGAAGAGACACACATAGAATCTAAAATAACTGGTTTTAAATGTTTCTTACAATCAAAAAAAGCTGTTAAATGCACTCCACACCCTCATACTCTATCATTTTTCATAAACGATATATTTTTATTGTTTTTCGATAAAAAATAGTTGTTTTACAATAATTATTCTGCTATATTTTAGCTATCAAAGATAAAAGAGGGATAAAAATGAAATTTAAAACATTGCTATTAAAATTTGTCGTTTTAGGTATAAGTGCCGTATTTATTTTGTTCGGCGTACTTTTTTACACTCAGATCGCTACAAGCGAAAAAGGATTCAATTTTGATTGGCAGACCACATTATTTGTTTCTGTCATTTACTTTGCCCTTCTCCTAGGGATCGTTATTGCTTATTTCTTATTGAAACTATTGAAAAAAATCGAAGATAACCAAGCTTTTTCCACTCAAAGCTTAAACATACTAAAAAAAATCGAACGAACCATTTTATTTATTGGTTTCGCTTTTTTTGGCTTACTTCCTAAATTTATGAAAGTAGCGGATTTAGACGATGCTCCAGGTTTGATGTTGGTAGGAATCGCTGTCGTATTCATTCCTTTTGCAGTATACACATTAACAAGCGTGCTGGAAAAACTGCTTGAACATGAGATTTTACTTAAGACAGATAATGATTTGACAGTGTGAGGTGCGACATGGCAATTATCGTTAATTTAGATGTAGTATTAGCTCAAAAAAAAATGAGTGTGACTGAATTGAGTGAGAAAGTGGGCATTACGATGGCAAACATCTCTATTCTAAAAAATGGAAAAGCAAAAGCCATCCGTTTTTCCACTCTCGAAAAAATCTGCCAAGTTTTGGAGTGTCAACCGGGTGATTTGTTGACCTATAAAAATGACTCGAATACTATACCAGAAGAATAAAATAAAGTAGAACAAACAGTAAATAAAAAATAATCTGAATGATAGATGTGTGAGACTTTTAGAAGTTATTTACGTCTATTATTCAGATTTTTTATTTCGATTGAATACCGTTTTATCTATAAATAAGATATGTACTGACTCATACAAAGGGGGCCTTTTCTTCTCCATGTACTATCACTTTTCCTGATACAACTGGTTTCCTGTTACGTTGTAGTTGGATCTGCTTTTAGTATAATACTTTATTCATTCCACCAGACTGATAGCAGTTTGAGCAGTCTAAATAATCATATAGTATTACAGGCCATTCTGTTTCATACCTTGAAGTGCTTAAAACTTCAGCTAATGGCCCATTGTGTTAACTCTTACTCCATTCTTTTTTAGTAAACTCCCATATATACTGTAAAGCCTTCTATATATTATGTCATGTTGCTTTTTACCATTTACTATGTAGTTTTGATAAAATGATTTGAATAACAGTGATGGACTATTCTTTTTTATTTTTAACATTATTTTGATAATAATGATTATTTATTTAAAAACACATTAGATAACATTTGTTACGACACGAAAAAGCTTCACAAACAAATATCGTTATTTTAAAATGAGGGCGAACTCACACAATTAGGAGGAATAGTATGCCATTTATTGTTTACTTTTTTCTTTCATTACTCGTGATCTATATTCCATTACCAACATTTTTCCTGCTCGTCAATCGTCTAGCAGAGCAACATGATACGATTACTTCTCTTACGAAACTTTGTTTACTTCTATTTGTTTGTCTAGATTACTTTACGAGCTATTATTGGCTAAAACAGACATGAGTAAAAAAGAGATATTATTTCTTCCTTGTCTTTTTCAATCTCTTTGAGTTTCTGATCCATTGCTTTTTACTTCATCAGTATCATACGATCCATTTGTGGATCATCTGGGTTTTCCAAGTGGTCATATTATTTTGTATGTTCACCTTTCCTATCTCAAGAAAATTCAGGGAGGCATTGTTTTATTAAAAGGTTGTGAAAAAGCTGTCTTATAGCAATCAACAAGGACACATTTAAGGAAAACTTTTAAAAATCTAATTGGAAATTTGCCCGCATAAATAAGAGGCTGTGACAAAAGTCTTGTCACAGCCTCTTATTCCGAATAAACAGTGTTCAAAAGCTTGCATCTTCGATAATAAGCCCAACCAAATGAAAAATATGAGAAGCTATTTTTGTTTGGCTGTTCTTATTACTTGATGAAGAACAGCTTTTTCACGACCTCTTTTTAAAAGTCTTTTTACAGTTTTCGAGCAAAGAATGATACGATTAGTACTAAAATGATGGCACCAATCAATGATGGCACGATTGCCATTCCTGCAATACTTGGTCCCCAAGAACCTAATAATGCTTGACCAAGTGCTGATCCAACTAAACCTGCTACGACATTTGCAATAATCCCCATCGAAGAACCTTTATTCGTGATTGCTCCTGCAATTGCTCCGATAATTCCTCCGACGATAAGTGACCAAATAAATCCCATGTTTCGTTCCTCCTAATGTTTTACTTCCTTATTACTGAACCCGTGGTTCTGTATTTTCTTTTACTTTTTGTGCGCCGCTTCCAGCTGCTGATTTTACTTTATCTGTTTGATTCGAAGCAAATTCACCGGTTTTTTTCGCTGCGTCAGTTACTTTGTCTTGCACCGTTTCTTGATCTTTTTCAAATTCTTCTTTTGTTTTGATGTCCACTACGTTAGCGTTGACTTCGATCACTTCTAAGTGTGTCATATTTTTTACTTCTTTGCCGATTACTTCTTGCATTTCTTCAAATATTTTTTCGATATCTTTGCCATATTCCACAATGACATCCATATCAACTGCTACTTGTTTTTTACCGACTTCTGTTTCGATCCCAGCCGTTACATTATCTGTATTCACAAGTTTTCCTGCCACATTAGAGAAGAAACCACCGTTTGCAGATAATAAACCGTCTACTTGTTCAATTGCGATTCCGATGATTTTTTGCACAACTTTATCTTCATAATTCAGCTCACCGCGCATTGAATCTTCCTGTTCAGAATCATGCTTTCCTTGGTTATTTGTATGATCAGAACCAAGTTTTCCTTGTCCGTTTGTGTGGTCAGAACTAAGTTTTTCTTGTGCTTTCGCATGGTCAGAAGGATGTTTTTGCTCTTCCACAGGTTTAGAAGGATCGATTGCATCATGTTGTTCTGGAACTTTAGATTCTGGTGTTCCTGGATGATGAGGTGCATGCTTTTCTGCATCATGTTTCTTCTCTTCTACTCCTTGTTGAACGTTAGGGACTACTGGATCTGGATGTGCAGATACTGGTGCTGTTTTGTTCTTTTCATCGTTCACACCATTTGATTGGTTTGGTGTCGTTGGGTCTGGATGTGCAGACACTGGTTTTTGGTTGTTCATTTTATTGTTATTATTTTTGTTATTGTTATTCATGGATGTTTCCTCCTAAGATTTAAAATAGTGATCTAAGATTTTCGTTTGTTTCAGATAAAAACCGATAGCGACGCCGATCGCTGCCATGATCAAGATCAATAAGGTCTTGAAAAAGCCCACGGTGATCCATAAAACGGCTAATATCAATCCAAGTACCCCAAAGATGATAGGGAGCTTGTATGTCGAAAATAGTTCTTTCATTTTTGGTCCCCCTCTATTCTACTCGTTTGCGGTCATTGCTTCGTTTAGCTGGTTCTTCAAAGCCTGTGTATTTCACCGATACTTTCACTGGCTCTTTTGTTCCCAATATGTGTCGTACTTCATTTTCGATTTCTTTCATCAATGTTCCTGTTTTACCAATGAGTGCTGAAGTTCGTTTCAACTCCCCTTTTACATTGACGGCGATCTTGTTTTTCGTTGCTTTGACATTTACTTTTGGTGAATGGATGAATTCATCTTCATGCAAGTGAGAACGAACCATTCCTTCAATTGCTTTTTTATCCAACGTCAACTCCCCATCACCATGTTTCAGTAGAAAGTTTCCGATTGTTTTTGGATAAAACAGGAAAACAAGTAACGTGATAATTGTCAAAATAGCAAATGCAACGGCAAGCCAAAATACATATTGTTGCACGTATGAATTAGTGATGGAAAAGAATCGAAACTTCTCTAGCTGAAAAGGCAATGGATAGGTTGCACTTAATAGTATCGCAAACAAAAGCACAGATAGCAAAAGTAACGTTCCGATCACTCCGATCGTTTTTACACCTTTATTCATTTTCGCACCTCCTCATAGGGGTGAAACGATCAACTTCTTATAAGTTGATCGCTTCTCCACCAGTTACTCCGTAAATTTGAGCTGTAACATAACTTGCTTTATTCGATGCTAAGAAAACATAAACTGGTGCTAATTCTCCTGGCTGACCTGCACGTTCTAGTAAACTTTGCTGACCAAATTCAGGGATCGAATCAGAAGGTTGTCCTTCGTCTAGTTGTAATGGTGTCCAGATTGGACCAGGTGCTACACCATTTACACGGATTCCTTTAGGTGCAAGCTGTTTTGCTAAACCGATCGTAAAGTTAGCGATTGAAGCTTTTGTTGCTGCGTAATCTAATAAATGTTCGCTTGGATTGAATGCTTGAACAGAAGTTGTTGTTACGATTGCTCCTCCTGCTGGG
Organism: Enterococcus sp. E4-150; assembly: GCF_035726465.1. Taxonomy (NCBI): domain Bacteria; kingdom Bacillati; phylum Bacillota; class Bacilli; order Lactobacillales; family Enterococcaceae; genus Enterococcus; species Enterococcus sp. E4-150. Next base: position 208,043 of record NZ_JAPRGK010000004.1, read on the forward strand.
ATATGCGGAACAGCTTCTTTCACTAAAGCAAACATAGCGATGATGTTTATCATAAATGTGTCTTTGACTTGCTCAAGTGGTAACTCAGCAATAGACTGACAAGAAATTTGCTGTCCTGCGTTTAGTACCATCGTATCTAGCCCGCCAAGTTCACTCACGGCCTTATCTATGATTTCTTTAGGTGCTTGTTCGTCACGAAGATCAAAAGGTAGTAAGACAATCTTACGTCCTGCATCTTTCACGTATTTTGCTACTTCCTCTGCATCTTTTTCTTCTCCTGGGAAGAATTGAAGAGCGATATCTGCTCCTTCTCTAGCAAATGCAATCGCTGCTGCACGACCGATCCCTGAATCTCCACCAGTGATTAGTACACGGCGGTTTTCTAGTTGATTATTGCCTTCATAGGATTCTTCTCCGCAATCAGGAACAGGAATCATATTCTGCTGTAAAGCTGGTGTATCCTGATCTTGTTTAGGAAATTTCTCCGTATGGTACAAGTTTCGTGGGTCGATTAATTTTGGTTCTGTCATTGCTGTATTCCTCCTAGTTTTTAAATTGTATTGCCAAAACAAATTTCTTTGTTTGATACCTGTTTTAAATAGATTCTTTAATTTGTATAATCTTTCCGGTATAAATGGTAACCTAAAACTACTGCTGCTATCAAAGAGCCAAAGACTACGAGTATAAAGCCTAGAGCAGAACTTTTACCCGGTAATCCTCCTGTATTCATTCCCCAAATCCCTGCGAACAACGCCGGAACGGAAATGATTAATGCAGCTGAATCTAGATATTTCATGATATGATTTAGATTATTGTCCATCATCCCGTTGAATAGATCACCAATACTCTCTAATAAATCTCGATAGATCTCGATCATTTTTTCTGTTTGTCGCTGTCTCAAATGGACATCATAGAGTAGCTGTTCATCATCTAAACGTTTGATGAAAGTTTCAGAATTCCATAATTGATCCATTGTTTCCCGTTGATCTCTTAAGGTATGATCGATATATACGATGTCTCTTTCAAGATCTGCCTGTTTATACAGTTCTTCATTCTCCGTTGTTTTACGAGCTGCTTTATCCAAAGCGTCAATTCGCTTTTTCATCTCTCTTAGTTCTTTCACGTAATGGGTGTAAATATCTAATAATGTATACGTGATGATCTTTTCAAACGAGTTTAAATGATTTCCATGCTTTGTCAGCAGCCGATCCACAAATTCGGTTTTTCTATCGATACAAGTAATCAAGAGATTATCGGAAAGTACAAAAGATATTGGCGTTAATTTTTTTTCGATACGATTATCTGACTGATCTAGATTAATCACTACCAAAGAAAATGGATGCTCTAGTTTCGTCTCATAAAGGCGCTCCATCCGAGAAACTTCTTCCGGATATTCGGTTCCTACGAAAATATCATCAGGAAGCTCGAATTCTTCGATTGCTTGCTCAATCTCTTCGGGCTTTGCACTATCAAGTACGAGCCAATTATATTTTTTTTCATCTGTTTCTGTTACATTCTTTTCTTCATCCACAAAGTAGTATCTCAATGTATACCTCCTTTTTGGACTTTCTCGAAACTATTAGCTGAAGAAGCAGTTCTTTAATTTGATATTATAATCGAGTACTGCGATTTCATTTTCTAATGAAAAGCTGTCAAGCTGTTTGTTGAAGTCCATGTTCAATCGTTTACCGAAATAATTTTGCTCTAATTTAGATGTATAGATGTCCAATAATGGATGCTCGATTTTAGTCGCATATTCTCCAAATTCCGAAACAAAAGGAATGATTTGAAAAAAGCTGCCTTTTGCAAAAGCACCTTTGTCCCTTAAAAATGGATCGGAATCATTGATGAGCGCGAGTGCGATTTTTGTATTTTCCCCAACCTTTTCAATTAACGTCTCTACTGCATTTTTAGACATTGTAATTTCCATTCCTACTCCCCCTCTTCAGTTGTTGTCTTCTATTATTTAACAACTACATCTGTTTTTGGTTGAACTTTTGCGTATTTTGGATATTTAGGGAATTTAGCTACACAGCGGAAAGCCGTCATCCCTGCATATTTTTCGTAATATTTCTTCGTTGGCCCTTCAAAATCCTTGCTCCACGGTTTCACATGTCCTGAAAAATGGATAATGTAAGGATTGTTGCGAGTTTCTTCGTATTCACGTTCGCCTGCTGCTGTTGGATGTTTTTTTGCTTTTGCCATGATATAGCCTTGTGCATTCCAACGCGGATGAAGTGGTAACCAACGGTCATGTAAGATAGCATTTAATGCATCTTGGTCATGGAATCGTAATTTTTCTGGATTATGTTCGATGAAATCTAATACTTTTTGCGTAATATTTTCATCTAACCATTTTTTCACATTGATCAGCATCAAACCTGAGTTGAAATAACGCATTGATTTAGCTGAAATTTCCATTTTTTCCAGACGTTGATGGAACCCAGCGTCTTCAACAGCTGCTACGATTGAATCACCGAAGTCAAGACGCCATAATTTAGAGATATCTTGTAAAGCGATCATGTCGCAATCCATATATAAGATACGTTCAACTTCTGTGCCGCGGAACAATTCCGGAATCGCAATACGATAATAAGCTGTTTCTGGAATACGATCGCTGATTACCACATTTGTAAAGAATTCTTTATTGATTTTCAAGAATTCCACATCTGAGTTCATTCGTGCGTTTTTCACTGAGAAGCGTAAAAGCTGTTTACTTTCAAAATCGATATCATCGTCAATCACATAGAACCGAACAAATTTAGACGGGTTGCAATTATCTAATACTGAGACAAATAATGCAGCTAAATGTGGTACGAATTTTGTGTTACAACTTGCGACTACTGCTATTTCTTTTTTATTCATTGATCTCGCCTACTTTCGTTAGAGTACTGTGTGCTAATTTTTTTAAGTATAAATTGGTATACGGATGATCTTTCAACGTATTCCAAGGTTTATCATGTCCTGTAAAGTGAACGATCGAAGGTTTTTCATTTCCTTCTTTATACTGACGTTCATATTTTTCATTTGGTGCTGGATGACGTTCAAAAATCAGCGAAGTCTGCATGTTCCATTTTGGATGAAGTTGTTCCCAATCTTCATAAAGTACAGCATTCAAAGCATCTTGGTCGTGATAGATGATTCGATCGCCATTTTCACTGAGGTAATGGATAGTTTTTTCTGTAATTTCTTTTTTATTCCATTGATCAATGTCAATCACCATCACTCCTGAATTGAAGTACAAGTCATCGGAATCGATTCCTAATCTTTCCAAAGCTTTCACTTGGCCTGGATCGATAATAGCGCCGATTGTTTTTCCATTTAACGGCTCATCATATAGTTTTACGATATCGTCTAGTACTAACACATCTGAATCTAAGTAAAGGACTTTCTTATAATCCTCTTTAGCTAATAAGTTTGGTAAAGAAATTCTTAAGTAAGCGGTAGTTGTGATATGGTCACTGACTAGGAAGTCTTCGTAGATATCTTTTTCCACTGTCAGGAATTGGATACTTGCATTACTTGAATATTTATTTACCGTTTCTTCCAATCCTTCTTTACTATATTCTGATAGACCATCGTCAATCACATAAAATTTTATGCGTCTTGTTTTATTGCAATTTTCTAATGCAGTTGCGATCATCACGCTCAAGTAAGGAGCATAATTTTCGTCTGAAGCAGTTACCACAGGAACTACGCCGTATCTCTTCTCCATCAAAATCACTCCTTTTTCTAATCTTTTTCTAACCTGTTCTACATCTAGAATATTCCTCATTTGGTTTTAAAGCAAAATATATGCTTTGTTTTCATTGAATGTTTTAAAATTTTTTTATCACAAAACGCATTAGTAAGCGCTAACTATTCGTTTTTCATGGCTTTTTATTCAAAGGTATTGACCAAAAACTACTATATATAGCCACCTTTTTCTTAAGAATGTTTTTTGAAAAAATTCATAATGACAAAGCAAGTTAGTTTCATTTTTTTAAATTCTCATTTAATCTTAAGGTAACAGGAAAATAGATATGTAAAAAGAAAGTAGGAAGATAAAATGAAACTAGCAGCGATTGATTTAGACGGTACCTTGCTTGATCGAAATGGAAAGATACCAGAAGAAAATATCCAAGCACTTCGGAAATTTGATGAAAATGGCGGAATCGTAACCGTCGCTACCGGAAGGAACAGCATTTCTGCTAAAGATATTTTTTCCGAATTAGGAATCGGTGGCTATTTGATTTCTTCCAATGGTTCACTGATTGCTGAAATGAAGGATGGAAAAATGGCGAAAGTTCTCAGACGTTCAAAAATAGATAGCGATACACTGAGAAAAGCCTTCTTCTATGCTCAAGAAGCGAAAATATCCATCATTGCTAGCCGAGAAACCCAAGATGATCAGCTGACATTCGATGAATCAAATCTAGTCAAAGATGACCCTTATTATGAACATTTCAATTTACAGAACCATTCTTTTGATCAAATTTTAAATATGTTGGAAGATCCTTCTCTTAGTTATCTTAAATTAGCATTAACAGATAAGAGTGAAGAAAAACTACAGAAGCTACAAAGAGATCTGCAAGCAGATGGTATCCAATCAGTATTCTCTGATCCGCATTTCTTAGAAATCACGCCTACAGGTATCACTAAAGCTCATTCACTTGTTTTTCTGGCGGATTACCTTGGAATCGAATCGAGTGACATCATGGCTTTTGGCGATCAAGAAAACGACATTGCTATGTTGAATTACAGCGGGTTGAGTATTGCGATGGGGAATGCACAGCGACAAGTAAAAGAAATTGCAAACCAAGTAACGCTGACGAATGAAGAAGCTGGTGTTGCTTATATTTTAAAAAACTTTTATTAAAAGAATAAAATGACGATATGAATGTAGGAGGAAAGAAAATGTTAGTTATTATTGATATGCAAAATCATATTCTTGATCCAAACAGCGAATTTTATATTCCAGAGTCAGATCAATTGGCAGAACGTATTGCTCAAAGATTAGCTAAAGCACGCCAAAATAATGAATATATTCTCTTCACACGGGATATTCCAGTTGAACTGAAGGACAAAGAAGAAGAACGAGAAGATTTGCAATTGATCCCTCTTCTTTCTCCACAAGAAAATGAACGAGTGATTAAAAAGTATTACTTTACGATTCCACCTGAAACTTTAGCTGAAATCCAGGAAACTTTATTTGAAAGCAAAGAAGAACAAAAAGAGATCGAAGTAGTCGGGATTGAAACAAACTTGTGTGTACTCTCTAATCTGATAGGCCTGCAGAGTGCTTTTCCTGAAGCAGACTTTTTTGTTGATCCAATGTTAGTCTCCAGTAGAAAACACGGAGAATCCGCTTTAGAGCTGTTGAAAGATTTCAACGTCTCTATCGTCGAATCATAAAAATATCTATCTTCATTTACGATATTTAACACACAATAAAAAAAGCACGCAGAACTGTTTTAGTCCTACGTGCTTTTTCTATCAAAGTAGATTGGCTTTTTTATGACACAGAGTGAAACGGCAGGCTCACGACCTCTTTCTTAAATGGTGTTCAATCAGCTGACCCTCGGTATTAGCTTAACAAACGGCAAAATATGAGGAACTATTTTTCCGTTTGTTTCTCTAATACTCAGGTCAAAACGCTGATTTCACAACCTCTTCCTTAAACGGTATTCAAAAGCTTGCATCTGCAGTAATAAGTCCAGCCAAGTAAAAAACATAAGAAGCTGTTTTTACTTGGCTGTTCTTATTACTTGATGCAGGGCAGCTTTTTCACAACCTCTTATGTACCTTGTAGGACTCGAACCTACGACCGGACGGTTATGAGCCGTCTGCTCTAACCAACTGAGCTAAAGGTACATCATAAATAAAATTTATTTTTGTTACTTTTCAACTATAGCACGGATGATAAACGATAAAGTCCATATAATTGTGTAAAAGATAAAAGGCCATGTAACAGCCCTTTTACGGTACAATGTTTTTAACCACAAAAACATACCCAGGAGGACGTTACATGACCCAAGTACATTTTACACTGAAC